>JAJYVB010000360.1 GCA_021792265.1 Deltaproteobacteria bacterium
ATCCGCGCGGCATTCCTTGGCCGCGCGATTTGGCTGGGCTTGCCGAAGAAAGTCCATCGCAGCCGCAAGGATGGCGGCTGCGGATTCTTCGCTGCCGCTTAGAATGACCGATTCCATTTCGTCAAGTTATTCGCGGGACACCACGCTAGCCCTCACGTGCGGACGGCGGGCTTCGTGGCGCTTGGCTGGCGCAATGCCCGGAGCAAAGCGGCTACGCCTTGGCGCGCCCGCGTCCTCTTGTCCGTCGGGCGCCCTCACGAGCCGTGCAGCGCTGATCCTCAGCGCTCGCATCCTCTGCATGCTCGGCAACCACTCGCTCAGCGATTCCCCCCTCACCGGATCGCGGCGTCACGGGTCTGAGCGGAGCTGCTCCCAGTTCCACAACTCCCTGCCGCATCCGGTCCGCTAGCAGTCGATATGAAAGCGCGCCCGCGGCCTCGTCCGACAGGCGCCGCAGTTCCTCCGCCTCGATAACGCGGCCGATGCGGACCTCGACGGGGCTCCATCGCGGAATAAGCCGCCCCTTACCGAGCACTTCGTGGGTGCCGCGAATATGAATCGGCAGGACGTCGCATCCGCTGCGCAGCGCGAGGTAACCGGCACCGCTTTTGAACTCCTGGATTTCACCGTCGAGCGACCGGGTGCCCTCCGGAAACATCAGGACGCTCCTTCCGGCGAGCAATTCGCTCAGGGCGTCGTCCAGCGAATCGAGTTGCGCGCGCTCACGGTCGAAGGGGATAAGCCGGGTGAAGTTGGCGGCAAAGAACCGGCGCGCCGGTGTATTGAAAAAGTAGTCACGTGCGGCGAGCACCACAAGCTCGCGGCCCAGCGGACCCAAAGCGTAACCCACCAGGCCGAAATCGAAATGGCTCGAATGGTTGGCGATCACGAGCAGGTTGCGGTTTGACGGCACGTTGCCGCGGCCCAGGACGCGCGGCCGAAGCCATTGGCTAAAGACCAATTCCTGCGCCTGCTCGACCGCCCGCTCCGTCAACCGGCGCAGCGGCGCCGGAATCGTCACCGTGTACGGATTGGCGAACCGAGCGTAAGAGGGAAGGCGCGGCCGGCGCTGCCCCTGGCTGAGCAGCCGCTGCACATCAGCCACCGTGCGAACTTCCGTGAGATCCTCGGGCGTGAGCTCACGCCCGCCGTGAACCGAAATCCGTTCGCCCAGCTCGGCCAACGCCAGCGAATCCAGCCCGAGATCCTCGATAAGCCTCGTCTGCGCTTTGATTCGCGCCGCGCCGCCGGCGACCTGCCCGAGGACCTCGAGGAGCCATGGCTCGATTTCGGCTGAGCCTTCGACCGATGGTGCCGACTCGTCGTGGCCAAGCATGCGCGCGAGCGTGGCTGCCACGGTGGCGCGCTGAATCTTGCGGGTGCGCGTGCGGGGAAGCTCAGTGTCGGTGAAGCGCAGGATGCGGATGCGCTTGTGCGGGCTTAGCGACGCTCCGACCTTATCGCAGTGGGCGAGCACATGATCCTCGACCGCGCGACGGCTCTCGCCCTTGGCGTAAGCCGGCACAATCAGCGCGGCAGATTGCTCACCCTCGCCAACCTTGAGTCCAACGACGGCGAGTTCCTTGATGTAGGGCGACTGGCCGTAGACCTGCTCGAGTTCGTCGATGTAAATGTTATTGCCGCCAGAATCTACGATAACTTCCTTGGCGCGGCCTACGATGTAAAGACGGCCTTCCGCATCCAGGCGTCCAAGATCGCCGGTGTGAAGCCAGCCGTCGTTGAGCACTTCGGCGGTGGCCGCGGAATTGCGATAGTAACCGGCCATCACGTTGGGACCGCGCACGAGAATCTCGCCTACCCCGCCAGGCTCGCTGCTCGCGATCCTCAACTCGACGCCAGCCAGTGACTTTCCAACCGAGCCGCCCTGCAGTGGTTCGTCGGGCCGCGCCACGCTCACGACCGGTGCCGCCTCGGTAAGGCCGTAACCTTCGAGCAAGCGGATGCCGATGTCGTTGAAGAATTCGGCTACCCGAACGGGAAGCGCTGCTCCGCCGCTTATCGCAAGTCTCAGGCGGCCGCCGAGCGCGTCGTGGGCTCGTTTGAACAAGATCGAGCCAAGATTAACGCTAAATTCGCGGTCCAGGCGGCGATTTAGTTCGCAAAGCTGGTTGAATCCAGCATGAACGAACGGCCCGCGCGCCTCGATTTCATCGACGATTCGGCGGTGAACCGCCTCCCAAAGAGCAGGCACGCCGACCAGCGCGGTGGGCCTGATGTCGGCCAGAGTGCGGGCAAGGCTCGCTGCGTCCACACCCAGCGGATAAACCACGGTAGCCCCGCAAGCGAGCGGCAGCAGCATCCCGCACGTGAATTCCAGGGTGTGATGGAGCGGCAGGAGCGAAAGAACCACGTCCTCGCCCGAAAGCGCGAAGATCTTGCCCAGCATCTGGACTTGCGCCGCGAAGTTTCCATGGGTGAGCGTCACGCCCTTGGGCGCTCCGGTCGTACCCGAGGTGAAAACTATCGAGGCCGCAGTTGAACGTTCCGGTGCCGCGCGCAACTCGGTTCCGCGGCGCAAAACGAACGGGCGGTCGAGTCCTTCGAGTTCAAGCTCCACAGCGCCCGGCGCGGCGCCGTGAATACCGTCGCTGAGGCGCCGTGCGACAGCGGCCGAGCGTATCACGGCTTTCGGCGCAGCGATTTCGCCGATCGCCCGCAGCTCGTCGGCCGAGACCATCGGGTCAAGCGGTAC
>JAJYVB010000059.1 GCA_021792265.1 Deltaproteobacteria bacterium
GGGCGCCCTCGAAGCACGTCGGCGACAGCTCGGGCACTCGTCCAACGGCCGCCTGCGGCGACAGCAGCTCGAAACGGACGCCCGCGCGCTCCAACGTCGAAATGGCACGGCGCGACCCGGGCGCCGTGGGTTCACGCAGGAGCGCAAGTACGCCCGAGCGCTGAAGGGGCGCATTTTCGCATAGCCCTTGAGGAGGGTTGCGTAAAAATCTTCCCCCTAGAAGCTTAAGGTCCTGAACCGTCTGCTTCTCGTCGAGCTCAACCAATGATGCGGCGCTGCGCCCGGTCGAATGGCGGGCAAGCTGCTCCTCGCGCTCGAGGAGCAGGATGTCACTGAGTCCGCACTCGGACAGAAAATAAGCCAGCGAGGCGCCTGCAATGCCGGCGCCGATTATAACTACCTCGAAACGGCTTCGGTTGCCCATCGGGATGGCTCAGCGTAACGGGTCGGTTTTACCGCTTGAGCAACGCCTCGCACAAATAGCCCCAGACGGCCCAGACGCATGGATTCAATGTGCAAGCCTTGCCGCTCGAACAAGTCGAGCGTGGCGCGATTCGGATGGCACCCGCCGCAGAGTCTGCTCCATACCGGGTCCAGCGCGTCCTGCAATGCGGTGAGCAAAGCGCCGCGCGCTCGGATGTGCTCGAGAAAATGGAGCATCCCGCCGGGGCGAAGCACCCGGCAAATCTCTCCGAGGGCGCGATCAGGCGAAGGAATGGTACAAAGAACCAGGCATGCCACAACCGTATCGAACGAGCCGCTGGCAAAGGGCAGCTCCTCGGCGTCGCCACGTACGAGCAGCGCGCGTCCGGCCCGGGCCTGCGCCAGGCGCATCATGTGCGGCTCAGGTTCGATCGCCACGACTTTCGAAGTTGGCGCATAATGGGCCAAATTGCGCCCGTTTCCGGCCCCAACCTCGAGTACTCGCCCGCCAAGCCTGCCGACCAGCGCCCGCCGCTCGCGATCCAGCCCGAATAGCGGCTCCCATCGGCCCATCGCTTCATAGGCCCAGGTAAATGCGGGATGTTCGTGCCACATGGCCTGCCTGGTCGTCGGTTCTAGGACAATGACACTAGCTCGCAAGGCCGCTTGCTGCCACCAGGCGTGCCGCCTCTCGCGCCATGTACAGTTCTTCGTCAAGCGGAATAACGTAGACCGCCGGCCGCGAATGCGCCTGTGAGATTTTCGCTCCCCGCCCCTGAGCTGACAGGTTTGCCCGCCGGTCGAGCAAGATTCCCAGCCCGTCGAGCCCTTCAAGGACTCGCGCCCGCACCAAAGCCGAATGTTCGCCGATTCCGCCCCCGAACACGATAGCGTCGGTGCGCCCGAGCACCGCCAGGTAGGCACCTATGTACTTGCGCACCCGGTAGCAGAACATCTCCAGCGCGAGCGCAGCGGCACCCCGCGGCTCACGCAGGGCCGCCGCTTCTATCTCTCGCAGGTCGGCCGAGAGGCCCGAAACGCCAAGCAACCCCGACTCGTGGTTGAGGATTCGCTCGACCGCCTCAGGATCCAACCGCTCGCTTCTAGCCAGCAATAGTGGAATTGCGGGATCGAGGTCGCCCGACCGTGTCCCCATCATCAGTCCCTCGAGCGGCGTGAGCCCCATCGAGGTGTCCACTGAAACGCCGCCCCGGATGGCCGTCGCCGAGCATCCGGCGCCCAGTTGCAGCGTGATCAGGTTCAGTTGCGAAAGCTTGGTCCCGCGAAGCTTCGCGCATTGTTCAGCCATCCAGGCATGCCCGACCCCATGGAAACCGAAGCGCCGCAGTCCGTAACGCTCGGCAAGCGCAGCCGGAAGCGCATAGAGGCGCGCGCAGGCAGGAATCGTAGAGTGAAACGCGGTGTCGGCAATCGCGACGGCAGGGACCCCAGGCAGGCGCCTGGCGACCGTTCGGATTACAGCGAGCGCTGGCGGATTATGCAGCGGAGCGAACTGCGAGGCGCTTTCGATGGCCGCCATAACGTCGTCGGTCGCCAGGGCCGCCGCCGTTATCCGCGTGCCGCCATGGACTACGCGGTGAGCGACAGCGTCGAGCCCCGTGGCGAGCGGTTCGCCGCCCGCGCCCGCTTCGCCACCGGATGCTTCGAGCCGGTCAAGAACGGCAGTGGCCGCGCCGGCATGGTCGCTGACCACAAGCGGCTCAGCGCGCCGGCTTCGCCCGTGCGTCACCAGGAGCCGGCTCTTGGCGCCAATCTCCTCGATTTCGCCGCGCACCAGCGTTCGCCGCCCCTCGCCGATAGCATCGACTTCGAGGAGTTCGAATTTAAGCGACGAGCTGCCGCAATTGAAAACCAGTATCTTCATGCACGCGGCCCGCTGACCTTGTCAATTTCTTGACCCGGCCTCGATGACCCTACGGCTCAATCTGGCGCCCGGCTCAATTTAGCCGCACGCTCGATGGACTGACGAAGCAATGGCGGCGCAGCCGTTCTCCGGCTTCAGAACCGGAGCAGGACTCAGGCGCGCGGTGGGGACGGCCTACCAGCACCCGTGCACCCTCCGAGCGGGAGCACGAACCGTATGGTGCCGTCCTCGTAACGCCGCCTCACTCTAAAGCCGCTATGCTCGAGGACTTCGATCATTCGCTGGTTCTCCCCCATCACGTAAGCTTCCAGCTCCTGAACTCCCTGGCTGCGCGCAATACCACTCAAGTGCTGGAGCAGAAGAGTGCCCACGCCCCGTCCCTGGAACTCGTCAAGAACGGCGAAGGCGAGTTCAGCGCAGCGCGGGTCGTCGGCGAGCCGCACGTAACGGCCGACGCCGACGAAGTATTCGTGGCCGTCCTTGGTCAGGGTCGCAACGACGGCTATATGGCGATCGAAATCGATGTTGCAAAGGCGTGCCAGCTCAGCCCGATCGAGCCTGCGTTTGTAGCCAAAGAAGCGCAGGTAGCGCGAGGTTTCGCTCAGGCGGTTGAAATGCTCGAGCAGACGATCCTGATCGTCGGGCCGCAGCGCCCGAATAAGGATGGCTTCTCCGCCCCGCAGCGCGTCCACGACCGAGTAACTTGAGAGAGCGTCAAGATTGACTCCCATCGCCGGCCCCATTACCCGATAGCGGGTCCATCCTGCAGCCTTCGAGAATCCGCTCAACTCGGACTCCGAGCTCCTCCAACGAACCTGCCGTATCCGCAATTAGATGCGCTTGCGGCTCAACGCCTGAGACGGCATCAAAGTCCGCCCGCATGCGCAAATAGATCTCCACGTCAGCGTCGGAGGCGTCGGCGGTCCCCTCGCGCGAGCATAGCCGCCGGATAATTTCCCCCTCCGGCGCCCGGCATTCCACGAAAACCAGAGGCGCACCAGCGCCGTGGGCGAGATCTGCCACACGCCGGCGCTCGTCGGGATCGGCGAAGGTAGCGTCCAGGATCGCACCCGAACCTGCCGCTAACCGGTTTTGCGCCTCGGCAGCCAAGGCCTCATAGGTGCGCCGGGTGTGCGCCAGCGTATAGATACCCTCGCCCCAGGGCGCGCGCGCGCTTGCGGTCTCGACAATTCCGGCCAGGCGCTTGCGAATCGCGTCCGAACTTAGCACTTCGAGGCCGAGGTGATCGCTCAGAAGCCGCGCTACCGTCGACTTTCCGCTGCCCGGAAGTCCGTAGACCACGATGAGCCCCGTCGGCAGGCGGCGTGCATAACCGAGCGCCAGCGCAAAGTAGCGGCGGGCGCTTCGTGCAGCGCCGGAGCGTTCGCTCGCGCCGATTCCCGGCTGCAACGACTTAAACGTATCGACCTTGCCGCGCACTGCCGCACGGTAGCACTTGTAAAGGGGCAGCAACGCGGGGAGCGCCGCGTCGCCCGACAACTCAGCGTAGGTCCGGACGAGATGCGTCGCCAGCGCCGGGGCGTTCAGCCGCTCGAGATCCATCGCCAGAAAGGCGACCTCCGAGGCAACGTCCCCGTAACGCAGCCGCTCGCTGAACTCGACACAGTCGAGCACACGCACGCCGTCGGGCATAACATAAACATGCTCGGCACGAAGGTCACCGTGGCCCTCTCGAGTGCGCCCGGCCTTGGCACGCTCGTTCAATAGATTCCAGTGTTTTTCAACGAATTGCGCACTGAATTCGCGCAGCGTCACCAGCTCAGCCGCATTTAGGGTCGCCCCGGCCAGGTTCTCCATCTCGTCAAGGTTGCCTGTCACCAGGCGCCACACAGCCGCGGCTGCACCGTAGCGCCAGGAACACCCGGCCGTAGCCTGTTCGTGAAAGCGCGCGATTCGCTGCACCACCCGGTCCACCGTATCTTCATCGGCCCGCCCCTCGCGCACCATGCTTTCCAGGGTCGCGGATTCCGGCATGTGGCGCATCATGACCGCGTACTCGACCACGTCGGGCCGGCCCAGATGCGCGATGGCGCCGCGCGTCTCAGCGCCGCCCTCCTCGAGTGCCAAGCCTTGAGCTCGGCGCACGATGCCTACGACACCGAGATACACGTCTTCGGCAAGCCGGCGGTTAAGCCGCACCTCGTCGTTGCATAGGCGCTGGCGAAGAGCCAACGTTGCAGCGTCAACGAAGGGAAACCGCACCGGTTTCTTTATCTTGTAGACGCGATCCCCGGCCAGAAAAACGCACGACAGGTGCGTCTGACGCAGCTCAACGGTTTGCGGATGATTCGGGTAAAACCCGGGCCGCATCATCGCGGCCATAACCTCTGTTAGCCGGGAACCCGCCTCCGAGCTAACAAGCCGGGTTTGGTTTGCGGCCGTTGCGGCCATTGCCCGTCCTCCCGGCGATTGCTCATCCAGACGCCAAGAACGTAGTCGAACGTCTCCTCGGCCGTCTCCTAGGCGGCCTCCACCAAAGCGTGGAGGATGTCTCGGAGCGAGATGATGCCGACCAGGTTGCCGTTATCGACCACCGGCAGCGACTGGACTTTCTTTTCGACCAGAACCCGTCCGGCCTCTTCAACCGCCGTTGTTGGGTCGACCTTAGGCGGATTTTCGACCATTATCGACCGGACTTCAACGTCTTCCGGCGCTCCCTTGATTTCGCGGATCTCGAATTCGCTGACCATCCCCACCAGATGCGCGCCGTGCACCACGGGCATACTGAGTACGCGTCCAGCGCGCATCCGGGTGGCCACTGCCGCAACCTTCTCTTCGGGATGGGCCGTAAGCGGATTGCGGCTCATCCAGCCTCGAACCAGATGGCGGTCGCGCCGTTCATAACGAACAGTCAGGACGGCGCACACCGACTCCCGCAGCACCATCTCGGCAACGCTTCCGAGAAAGAAACGGGCGAAACCGGTACGCCCATGCGTCGCCATCACCACCAGGTCCACGCCGAGCCGCTTTTCAGCGCCGATGATCGCCGACGCGGGGTCGCCCAATTCGACGGCAAGTTCGTGATCGACGCCGCCCAGATGCGCACGGGCAAGTTCCTTGAGCTGCTCGCGCGCCGCGTCCTCCTGACTCTTGAAGATGTCGATGTACACTGGTGAGCCAACCGGGAGGATCACCATCGGCACGACGTGCAGGACATGGAGCTTCGCGCCGGCGCCCTTGGCCAGCAGCGCCGCCTCTTCCAGGGCGCGCACTGAGTTATCGTCAAAGTCGACGGGACAGAGGATTTTGCGGTAGGGAAAAGCCATTTTAGGAGCACTCCTCTTTCGTTCGGAAGCTGCCACCAACCTAACTACATAAGCTAGGTTCGTGCCATAAGCTAGGCTCTCATCAGCCCGCTGCTTCTTCGGCCGGCCATCTGGCAGACGAGCTTTTTCGCAGCTATTGCCACAAAGACGAATATAAGCGGCTATAGAGATTAAATTTACCCAAAAGAAGCCGACCCGACAGACAAAAATAACGCAGAGCTCGAGGCTTCATGGACTTCCCATCCTCCACGGCGGGCGACGGCCATGCAATCTCGAACCACGGTCATGCAAAAGCAGGACATCGCTGCCCCACTTAGGCGTTCCCCGGTGAGCAAGGCTCGTATCGACCGACAGGCGTCGGAAGGCCTAGCGCATGATCTCGTTGAGCCCCGTTGGGCCGCCGTAGCGCTCTATGCTCTGATAGGCGACCGGCACTTGCTGGTTCATCAATACGTCTCTGCCATCGTTGGTAGGGTCAACGAAGCGCGCAGCGTGGCGGTTCTGCAAATCCCATATCGCAGAGACCGACGAGCCGGTTACGGTCTGAATGCCGAGGCCCGGCACCATCCGCGCCCGTGGGCACTGCATCATGATTTTCCAGAACTTCCCCTGCACATCGTAGAGGTCCTCCCAGAGCGGCGCAAAGGTTTCCTTGTCGACGTACATGACCCGCTTTCCGTAACAGTACCCCTGCGCTTGCGAGGGTAGGCGCCGCACGTCGATAACGTAGGTGTCGCGCAGCTCCCACTGGCCCCACGACGGCTTGGGCCATCCCAGAGGCATGTAATATTCCGCGGGAAACGCGCCCGCTTTCATGTTGTAGTCGCTGAGCGCGAGAATTTTCTGATCGCGCAGATACTTCGACGAAAACGTCGGAATTTCGCCGTTGAAACCGTAACGGACATCGTCGCGCGTAAAATCGCTCCCGAACACGGGTCCGCAGCGCGACGACGCATTCTGGCGCAGCACTCTGCGAAGTTCCGGAACGAACGCATAGGTGTCCTGGGGCTTGGTCAGGTCGTCGTAAAGCAGCGTAAGCGACGCGGTGTACTTGAGCTGCTCGGGCTCCACGATCATCGACCATTCCGTGTACCAGCGGCCGGCCGCCTCGGGATTGTCGCGCGGCACCCCTGGGTCGGTGTTATGCATGAGCTGATGGTAGACGAAGATCGTTTTGTCGCAGGTAATATTGTCGTACCGGTCCTGCAGGCAGAAGCTTGTCGGCTCGGCCTGTGTGGCGGCAATGATGTGCGGAATGTAGCGGAACCACACGTCGGCCAGGACCTTCCACCCCTTGTGAGGTTCGCTCGGATTCGGAAAAGGCGCGCCGGCAACGTAATCCTTGATGGTGAACCCACCGTCGGGCAAAGCCACCATCTGGACCTTTGGAGCGTACTTGTTAGTCGCCTCGACATAACCAGTGGGTAGGGGGTGGATAACCGTGGGCCCAACGACTATTTGAACGTCGGGCGGCATCTTCCACGCGTACTTACCCTCGAACAGCGCTTGCATCCCTTCGGGCATGAACTGCCGGTACTGCTGCCAGTTGCTCGTCGTGATCGTTGTGCCGGAGGCAATTCCGCCGGCGGCGGAGGCCGGGGACGATACGCTGTCAGCGGCCCAAGTGAACGTGGCAGTCGCCGCACCCAGGAGGAGCAGCAACGCCAAGCTCGCCGCCACTGCGGCTGGAATCATGTTGGCAGCAAAACCTCTCCTAGCCATCATGGCTGCTCCTTCCGATTGCGCTTTGCACTTCAGCGCTTGTGGCAATCACTCCACGATTCGAGTTAATCGCGAGCCCGCACTCAGGGCATAGCCAGGCAGTGCACGAACAAAACCGTACTTTAATGCACTCCGAACAGGGCGCCGCTTCTCCAGCAATCCGGCGCCTACGTTTTCCACGCCAACTTTGTGATCAGGCGGAACGCAAAAACAAGAGTTTTGGCTGCCAGTAGCGAAAAGCTCACCAACGCGGCAGGCATCAGCCACCTTCTACACGGGGCGCCAGGCGGAATACTGCGCACTGTTTCGTCAGGCGGTTGCGCACTGGCGGGTTCTACGAGGGTTAGAACGGGTAGTTGATGCCCGAGAAGATGGCCAACCCGTCCGCGGAGTAACCGAAGTCCACGTAGCCAACCACAAAGGGTAGCGCAATCCCGCGAAAGGCGAGGCCACCGGCCGGGTGAAAGCGCGTGAGGTCGATCGGATCCTGGGTAACCTCGTGAAAGACTTGTCCGAAATCGACAAACGGAGCGACTTCGAGAATCCCGTGGGTACCGAACAGGTCCATCTCGTAGACGCGGGTGCGTACTTCGAAATCCGCAAGAACCATGTTGTTGTCGATGAACCGCCCGGCCCCGTAACCGCGCCAGGTTTGTTCGTTGCTGGTCGGGATGTTTTGCAGGCTCGCCACGCCGGGGCCGTCACCGCCCATCCAGCTCATCTCCCAAAACGGAGTCTCGTTGCCTGCCGGTACGTAACGCGCATAAAGGTTGCCGGCGAGCACCACCCGGCTGCCGACGGGCAGGTACCCTCGCGCATTGCCGCCAAACGTAGTGAACGAGTTCGAACTCATGAAGGCGCGGTCAGCGAAGCCGCCGAACAGCGCGAGCAATGCGCCGCGCGTCGGCACGGTAATCGAATTGCGCGTATCGTAGGTCACGAAGATCCGATTAAGCAGGTCGCTCCCGCCGGCTAGCCCCTTCACGGTGGGAAACAATTTGCCGATGAACGGCAGGTTGAAGGCACCGTGACCAATTCGTACGTAGCGGGGCTGCTCGTCTAACTCGATCTGCAGCCTGCGCGTCAAATTGATCCCAAACTGTGCCTCCGCGTACACCTGCTTGGTCGTGTAGTTGGTCTGATTGCTGAAGCTCGAATTGTTGCCGATGCCGAAGAAACGCTCGGTCGGATCGTGTTCGAACAAGAAGTGCCCTTCAAACGACCACCATCGTGAATGGTCGAGGCCGGTCGCGTAGTCCCCCTCGACGTGGCGATAGATGTTCTCCGACGCGCCAGCGACGACATACCACTGGGTGTTGGAGGACGGGTAGGAAAGCCAGCGAAAGTTACCGCCCGCCCCCAGGGTCGTGTTGGCGTTGATGTCCGGAGCGAGAATGTTCCGAATCTCATGATTGTTGTCGGTAAAGAGTAGGACTGGAAGAACCCCGACGGTAGTGCCGGAGTTTGGATCGGTCGCGATCTCAGGTACCGGAATGACAGGCCAGTCGAGCGGGTCAGGCCCGAACGTCCAATTCTTCCCAAGAAGCGTGAAGGCGTGGGCAGGCCCAGCCAGGAAGAGGAGCACGAACGCCCACAGTATCGCGCCGCACCAGGCCTGACATTTCATCGATACTCGTGAACCCCCAGCAGGGCGTTGAGAAACTCGAGATTTTGACACTTCGGAGAAATTGGGGCTCAACACCTTGCGAGAAAACGGCTTCCTTCCTTTAATTCCCTCCCTCCGGGAGAGCTTACAATGAAGCGGGAGCAGGTTGTGAAAAGGCCTTGTCAACAACCTGCTAAGCCCCGGCCTAGGGACGCAGCCACCGAACAACACGCTCTGTGCGACTCGTACGCCCGGCGCCTCGCACCATGAACCTGACGCGCATCCGCGGTCGGCTTACCGGACGCTACCCGCTTCGCCCCGGAACCTCCACCTCTTGGCCAGGCGCTGGAAAAATCTTTGGCGATCTCAAATGGCGGCGCCACGTCCGCGCCAGCCCGTGCCTGACCCGAAACGCCTTTGCGTTATCGACGGCAAGGTTTGCCTTAGTCCCTGAATATGCAAGGATTCTTACCGCGTGCTCCACTTAGGAGCGCGTCAACGGACTCGATTCATCCGGCTAAGAGTAGCCGACAAGTTGGCCGACGCCAAGCGCTTGAAGTGACGTTCGGGCGCGTCGGCGGGGAGGATTCTCACGATGGCTAAGATCGACGGCGGAGCTTTGGTGGCGCGCGTAATGCGCGAGAACCGGGCACGTTACTGTTTCACAATCAACGGCGGCCACCTCTTCCCAATCCTGGCCAACCTGCGCGACAACGACATTAAAATGATTCATATGCGCCACGAACAGGCGACCGCCTATGCTGCCGACGCCTACGCGCGCCTGACCGGCGAGACGGGCGTGTGCATGGTGACCGCTGGCTGCGGGCTCACGAATGCGGTGACCGGCCTGTGCGTAGCTGGCCTTACCGGGAGCGCCGTAGTCTGCATCTCCGGCCAACATCCCAATACCGAGGATCATCTGGGTTCCTTTCAGGAGGCCTACGGCTCCGAGGTCGTCAGCAGCTTCTCGAAATTCACCAAGCGCGTAACCGACTGGAGCACCATAGAGTTCGACCTGCGCTCGGCCTTCCGCGAGGCGATTGCGCCGCCGCAGGGTGTGGCTCTGCTCGAGATACCGGAAAACATCCTCTACCATCACGACGACGAGGCGCGTCAGCGCGGGGGCGCGCAAAGTTTCACGGCGGACGATCTGCGATCCGCCGCGGATCCGGCCAAGGTCGACCGCGCGCTGGAGATGCTCGTTGCGGCCGAGCGGCCGCTGATTGCGGGCGGCGACGGCCTCTTCTGGGCGCAGGCAGCGCCTGAGCTCAAGGAGTTCGCCGAACTCACCTCGATTCCGACGTACACCCGGCGTGCCGGTCAGGGATCGCTCCCCGAAGACCATCCGCTGGCCGTGCGCGGCGCCTTCAAGAAGCCCTTCAGCGGCAGGGCCGATGTCGTGCTGTCCATCGGCTTCCGGTTCTGGAGCGGCGAGCACTTCGGCCGCCCACCCACGTGGACCGACAAAGCGCGCTACATCCAAGTCGATCCGACGCCGACGCGCATCGGATGGCAGGTCGGCGCAGACCTGGCGATCGTCGCCGACCCGAAGCTCTTCCTGCGGCAGATGATAGACCGGGCGCGCGAACTCAAACTCGACTTCTCGAAAAACCGGACCTCGCAGTGGGTCCGCGAAGTGGCCGAGGCGCGTGCCAACTTCAACCGCCTGATCCAGGAGCGGGAGGCCCAGTCGCACTCCGACCGCCCCATCCATCCCGCGCGGCTCGCCCGCGACCTGGTTTCCGTGCTGGATCGCAACGCGACGGCCGTCATCGACAGTTTCACGCTCTCGGGATGGATGAGCCAGTGGTTCACCTCCCGCTTTCCGGGCCAGATACTCGACGCGGGACCGCTCGCCCCGGTGGGACACGGGGTTGGGATGGGGATTGGTGCACAACTTGCCCGTCCCGGTGCGCAAGTTGTCGTCGTGGTTGGCGATGGCGGTCTCGGAATCGGCGGCTTCGACATGGAGACCGCTGCCCGCTACAAACTGCCGGTCATCTGCGTCCTGTGGAACAACAGCTCGTGGGGGCCGAGCTTCGAGATGATGCCGCTGCTCAAGGGCCGCACCGAGCCGTTCGACATGCTGCCAAAGATCCGCTACGACCGGATTTTCGAGGAGCTAGGCTGTCACGGCGAGTACGCCGAGGAGCCCGACCAAATAGTTCCGGCGCTCGAGCGCGCCTTCAAGTCAGGCAAACCGGCGCTGGTCAATGTGATAGGCGACAAACGCATCGGCCACCCAACCCTCGGCGGGAACCTGCTCGGCTCTACCGGCTCAAACTAGCCAACGGGAAACAGCGTTAAGGCGCTCCAAAGCGAAACGTGCGCGGCGGCAACGGCCGCCGCGCACGCAACTGGCACAAGCAGCAAGTTTACGGCGCTGCCATGGGCGCGGGTCCGTCAAATGACGCCCTGGCCTTTGAGCGCCTCGAGTTCCCGTTCGCCATAGCCGAGATATTCGGCGAAAACCTCGCGGTTGTGTTCGCCTAGCAGGGGAGCACGGCGGATCTCGACCGTCGAGTCGTCAAGCTTCACCGGGCATCCGGGGATCGGGCAATCGCCCCGCGTTGGATGCTCGAGCGTCACGATCATGTCGCGGGCGCGCAGATGCTCATTGCGAAGCAGCTCGGCACCATCGAGCACCGCGCCACAGGCGACTCCTGCTTCGCCCAACAGCCGCATCACGTCGTACTTCGGCAGCCCCACAGACCATCGGCCGATCTCCTCGGCCATGGCCGCGGCGTTTTCTGTCCGTGCCCGCACAGTTGCGAAACGCGCATCCGCGGCCAGCTCCTCGCGCCCCATTACGCGGCACAGGCTTCGCCACATCTCGTCCGACGAGCAGAAAATCACTACGTAGTCATTTTCGCCCCCGGGCGCGCAGGCAAAGCAGTAATCAATGCCGCGTGTCCGATTGCCGAGCCTCGGTACCGGCTTGCCGGTGATAAACGTGTCGAGCATCGCCACTCGCGAGAAGTTGAGCATCGCGTCCTGCATCGCCACCTCGACCTTTTGCCCGCGCCCCGTGCGCTCACGCTGGATGTATGCGGCGAGCACGCCCATTGCCGCATGAACCCCCGTTCCCGTATCGCCGAAGGTAAAGGCCGGCTTGATTGGCGGCGACCCGGGCATTCCCGTCATCGCCATAGACCCGCTGGACGCCTGTGCGACCATGTCGAAGCTCTTGTAACGGGAGTAAGGGCCGTACGTGCCGAAGCCCTTGATTGTCAGGTAGATGAGGCGCGGGTTGACCGTGCGCAGAAACTCGTAGCCAAGTTCCAGGCTTTCGAGCGTGCCGAGGGAAAAATTCTCCGCCAGGATATCGACCTTGCCGGCGAGATCGAGGAAAATTTCGCGGCCCCGCGGATGCTTCAGGTTGAGCGTAAAGCTCCGTTTGTTCGAATTGAGCAGCAGGAAGTAATAGGAATCGCAGTCGTCGCGTTCCGCAAAAACCGCGCGCCCCTGATCGCCATAGCGCGGGTTTTCCAGCTTGATAACGTCGGCACCGAGCCAGGCCAGCATCTGGGTGCACGAAGTGCCGGCCTCGAACTGCGTCAAATCCAGAACTTTAACTCCCGAAAGCGCTTTCTCCATCGCAACGCTCGCCCCTAAGCGGCATGATACGGGCCGCGTCCGTACGACCCTGCGGCACGCGCATGGCAGTCTTTTTAGCGTTCGCCAACGGCGAGGCGCAAGCCGCCCCCTGGTAGCACGCCCCCATAAGGCCCCGCTTTGTGATGCGCGGCCGGCTCTGCTAAACGATTTCTGACAGGCGCGGCAAGCCGCCGCTGCCAGCGCTACAATGTCCGAGGCCGAAGCAAAGCTCGCGCGCATCCGTGAGGAACTCAACCTGATATTCCTCGAACGCGCCGAGCTAATCGACGGCGCGCTCTGCGCGCTGCTCTCGAAAAATCACCTGCTCATCATAGGACCCACTGGAACCGCCAAGTCGATGCTTGCCGACGAGCTCTGCCGGCGCATCGAGGGTGCGGCCTACTTCCAGTGGCTTCTCACCCGTTTCAGCACGCCCGAGGAAATCTTCGGCGCAGTCAGCCTGAAGGCGCTTGCGGCCGACGACTACCGGCGCGTGACCACAGGCAAATTGCCTGAGGCGCATATCGCCTTCCTTGACGAGATTTTCAAGGCAAACTCGTCCATCCTCAACGCGCTGCTTGCCATCATCAACGAGCGCGTCTTTCACAACGGGCGCGAGCGCCAGGCCGTGCCGCTGGTGACGATGTTCGCCGCGGCCAACGAGCTTCCTGACGAGGAGGAGCTGACGGCGCTTTACGACCGCTTCATGTTCCGCTTCATGGTCGATTACATCGCCGAGGATTTCCGCTTCCTCAAGATGCTTTCGGGCTCGCACCCGGCCACGCGCAGCATCCTGGTTTTTGCCGAACTCGAGCAGCTCTGGGCGGCAGCGGCCTCTGTCGCTATCCCGCACCGGGTTCTCGAGGCCCTTGCTGCGCTTCGGAAAACTCTTTCGGCCGAGTCGATCGCGGTTTCAGATCGGCGCTGGCATAATTCGCTCGATGTGCTGCGCGCTCACGCTCTGCTCATGGGCCGGCACGAAACGTCAGAGGACGACCTGCTCTTTCTCGAGCACGTGCTCTGGAGGGACCCCGACGAGCGGCCCAAAGTACGCGACGCGCTCCATCGGCTGGTCAAAGGCTACGAGGAGGAGGCGCGCGAGCTGCTGATCATGAGCCAGGAAATTGGCGAGTGGGCTGAAGGAGCATGGGAAACCGATGAGCTGCGCCGGCGGGCGCTCGTTGAGGCACATAGCAAGCTCGCCAACATCCTGGCCCGCTTCGACAAGCTGGCGCGCGAGGCCGCCGAAGGCGGGCGGCCCGTAGCAGGC
>JAJYVB010000060.1 GCA_021792265.1 Deltaproteobacteria bacterium
TGACGCCCAGGACCAGGCGCCCAATCCCCCAAAACAGCATCGAGTTGCCCAGATTAAGACCGCCTGCAGAATTGTCGAGCGGCCCGATTTCGGATTGCCGCAGGCCGTATGCCAGGAAGACCGCGGAGACGATAAATCCCGCCCACGGTCCCGCCGCTCCGATATCGAACATCACCTTGCGCGAGCGCGGCACCGCACGCATCCGAATGAACGCACCGAAGGTGCCCAGGAAGAAGTACGACGGGAATGGCGCCGGAATAAAGTAGGGCAAGCTCACGTCAACCCCGCAGCGGCGCGCCGTCACGTAGTGGCCCATCTCGTGCGCGAGCAGGATGAGCATCAGCGGTATCGAAAAGGAAAGGCCGCTGCCCAGCGCAACCAGGCTCGCGAGCGGCGCCTCCAGACTCAGGTTGGCACCCGCCATGTAGGCGCCCGCCATCGTGGTCGTCAGCAGTGTCAGGGCAAACAGCAGGATATTATTGCGCGCCGAACCCGCCAGCGATCCCGGTTCGGCGCCTTGATCCATAGCGTCAGGATGGCGCGGAATCTCGGTTAGGACCGGAGAACTGTCGGACGGCGAGGATGAAGCGTCCATGGTAGCCACAGTCTAAGTCGTCTCCGTGAAAGTCGCTTTAGCTTGCGCAGATGAGCATCGGCCGCGGCGCTTCAAGGGTCTTAGCGAATCGCAGGATGAGAACCCTTGGGCGCCACGCGCACCGAAACCCCAACGCCCGCGTTGAACCGCAGTGCAGCGCTTGCCTCCCGGACCGCAATTTCCAGCGTTTCGAAGCTGCCGAACGTTGCCAGCGCTGTGCCTTTCGATGCGTCGCCGTAGGCCCTGCGAATTTCCATGGGCGCGCTGCGGCCGATTCTAACCAAAAGCTGGCGTGTGGGAAAGCGCGCGGCAAACCGCTCAACCCGGTCGCGCTCCAGGTTGGTTATAAGATTGCCAAAGCCGTCCACGTGAACCACCGTGCCCATAAGCTCGCGCTCGCGCTCGATAACTTCACGTTCTGTCAAAGGCATGATTCCGGATATCCGGGGCCCCATGGCGCCGATCCCGGCCCCGCACCATAAGTGAGCGGCCGCCGGCGCGAAAACGTCGCGGCCATGAAACGTCGAACTGACCCGCCCCAGATGGTAACGCGGGTTGGACAGCTCCGTCGCCCGAACCAGTCCCGCCTCCTGGACGGCTGGCCACAATAGCCCGTTATCCGGCCCGACGAAACGCGCACCTGCCTTGGTCTCCACCGCTATCGCCCGCCGCTTTGTTCCGACCCCGGGGTCTACGACCGCCGCGAAAATCGTCTTTGGCGGAAAATACTTCCAACTTTGCCTCAGCAGTAGCGCACCCACACTGACGGCCTGCGCCGGCACTCCGTGGGTGAGATCCAATACCGCGGCACTTGGAGCGATGGCTGCTATTACGCCTTTCATCACACCGGCGTAATGGTCCGCATAGCCGAAGTCAGTGAGCAGTACTATCGGAGGGCGGCCTGGTGCGCGCACCGGCATCACGAGAGGCCCGAAAGGCGGCAATCCGGCCGAGGCGGTCCAACCAAGGCCGCCGCGAGCCAGGCATCCAGGCAGGTTTGGCGAACTATCACGCTTTCCCTTAGACTAATTCGCAAAGCAGCTTGAAGCCAAACCGTCTCATTGCCCGCGAAAGGAGGAAAGCGATGCTCGAGCGAACCGGCGGCAAGGTTAGGATTGCGTACGACCGGGCGGGAACGGGACCGTTGGTGGTTTTCCTCCACGGAATCGGCGGAAATCGCCACAACTGGGACGGTCAACTGCCGGTTTTTGCAAAACGGTACTGCGCCGTCGCCTGGGACGCCCGCGGCTATGGCGATAGCGACGACACCGATCATCCGTTGCAGTTCCGCGACTTCGCCGACGATCTCGCCCGCCTGCTCGACCATTTGCGTGCCGAGCGTGCCCACGTGGTTGGCCTTTCGATGGGTGGGATGATAGCCCAGGATTTCTACGGCCGCCATCCTCACCGTGCCGCGACGCTCGTCCTGGCCGACACCAACTCGGGCTTTGGCGCTACGGACCAGCGGGCACAGGAGGAGTTTGTCGCGCGCAGACTGCGTCCGCTCGAAGCCGGCATAACCATGGAAGAGTTCGGCAAACAGATCGTCGAAACCCTGGTGGCGCGCGACGCGATACCGGAGGCCCGCGCGACGATGATGGCCTCGTACTGCATGGTGCGCCGCGCCTGCTACGTGCAGGCGCTGCGGGCGGTGATGGCGACCGATTTCCGCCCGATTCACCCGCGTATCAAGGTGCCGGCATTGGTCGTCGTCGGCTCCGAAGATCGCGTAACCCCGCTGGCGGAGAGCGCATCGCTGGTGCGCGCGATAGCCGGCGCAGAGCAGGTCGTGATCCCGGGTAGCGGCCATATGGCAAACCTCGAAAAGCCCGGAGAATTCAATTCGGCCGTGGTGGCTTTTCTTGACCGCCACGCCCAGCTTGCGTCGGTGGTCGAATAGGTGCGCGTTTGGGCTGACTGGCTCGCAAGGCCGGAACGGCCGGCTGTGCCCGAAGCCGATTTGACAGCTCGGGTATTCTTACCTAGATTTCGCGAAGGGCGGGCGTAATTCAGTGGTAGAATGCCAGCTTCCCAAGCTGGACGTCGCCGGTTCGACCCCGGTCGCCCGCTCCACCACTTCTCCTTGGAAAATCAAGGCCTTTCGATGGTTGGCGGGTGTTGATGACCTCTTCGGCTACGGCCACTTTCTGGCAAATTTCTGGCATTTTTGGCGGGAACTCGGTTTCGAGTTGCGCGCCCAGCTTGCCGACGCGCTCCGGCTCCCCGCTCGGTTGCCGGATCGCAGGGTGACGAGCATGATGGCTCGTGGAGGTTGTCGATGGCGAGACGTGATGCACCGCCGCCCGATAATATCGCCCAACTGTGGCCGTTCTTGGCGTGGCTCGATGACGTCTGGCGGCGCCCAATGTTCAATCAGGAGCTAATCGAGGGTCCAGTGTTCCGAGCGTTAGCGCCGGCGGATCAGCTGCTCACGCACTGGCTTTGCTACATCTGTGATCGCGTCGAACGCGCAACGCTCTGGAGTAAAGCTGGTCCCGTTTTCTCAGAATTGGTTCGGGCCTATTCCGCCGGCACGCCAACAATCGGCTTACTCGCGGAGATCGCGGTTAAGAGAGCGGAGGCCAAGGCCTTCTCATATCGCAGTCGGATACAATTTGAGGAAGCGCAACCGATTGAGTTCACCGCACGTCTACCCGCGACTGTCCCAATTACGAGGACGCTGCTGGTATTGGAGCAGTACGAGCGGAACCTGCTCGTGTACCTTCGGCAGTATTGGGCGTTTTGCCGGCGAGGCGATGCTCCTGAGGTCATGCATCGCATAGCTTTTCTTTTCGACACGTTGACGTACTGGGAACTCGGGCGGGCATCGGACGCCGGAAACTGGGAGGAAACAGCTCAGCGTCAAGCCAACCATGTCGCGGGTGCCCTCCGGGATTCGACTCAACTCGAAGCTCGATTCGGGCAATGGCAACGGCATTGCTTTGATGACAAACGGCTGTGGGCGGCGTTGCGAGATTGGATTGCACCAGGCGGCGCATTCCGCGCAGTATTTCTCGCGGGGTTGGACTCCGCCCGTGCTCCTGACATTGGCGAGTTTGTTGAAACAAGCGCCGTCGGGCTCGCGAAAGGTTTGGAGGTGCCCGGAGACGTTTGGAATAGCCGCTTCCTGAAACGCATTTTTGCGGGCGTTCGGACGGCCGGACCGCGACAGATCCGAGAATGGTACGAGACGCTCCGTACGCGTGGCGAACTACCGGATGATTGTTGGCCTAGCCAATTCGACGTTTCCTTCGTTTATTCGCCGAAGATGTGTGACGGTCGCCGGCAAGGCAGCTGCCTCTTTCGAGCTGCCGAGAGTCGGGCTTGGGATCTCTGTCCAGTTAGGGACCAAAGATTCGGACATGCTTGGGCGGGCAACCCTTGTCCGCTAGTCGATCATCTCTGCGATTTCGAGTTTGCGTGTAATCCAGAGAGCTGTCCCGTGCCAAACGCTGAGCCCAGCAATATCTGCCCCGGCTGCGAGCGTCAGATTGCCGCGCGGACTGACCACCAACGGGCGGCCACTTGAATTATGACAATCTTGGTATATCTTAGTAATCGGGGCTAAGATTCCTAACTTCGCTATAAATGGACCCCCGCAAGAATCCGTATGCGCCGGGCGCTGGAACGCCGCCGCCCGAACTGGCTGGCCGAGACGATCTGATCGAACATGCCGCGATCGCGCTCGACAGGATCCGAGCAGGCCGAGCCGCGCGAAGTCTGATCCTGCACGGGCTACGCGGTGTCGGGAAGACGGTCCTGCTGAATCGTATAGAAACTGACGCCGAGGCTAGAGGGTTCGCGAGCGTGAAAGTCGAGGCACCCGAAGAGAGGTCGCTCCCGGCCCTGCTGATACCTGCTTTGCGCGCGGCGCTACTGCGCCTCGATCGAGGCCGGAAGATGCGGGCTAGGCTGGCGAAAGCGGCAAGAGCGCTCGCGGGGTTCGCGAAGGCTCTCAAGGTCAAATACAAGGACATCGAGGTCAGCACGGACTTCGAGCCGGAGCGTGGATTGGCCGATAGCGGAGACCTCGATACCGACCTGACCGATCTACTGGCGGCCGTTGGAAGCGCAGCGCATGAATACCGCACGGCGGTTGTGCTGTTCATCGACGAGTTGCAGTACGTGCATGAGGATCAGCTCGCTTCTTTGATCAGGGCTCTGCACAGCGCGAGCCAGCGCCAGCTTCCGATCACGATGCTTGCGGCCGGCCTACCTCAACTGATTGGGCAAATGGGCCGCGCGAAGTCGTACGCGGAAAGGCTGTTCGAGTTCGTCCCGATTGATCGCTTGGATGACAGAGCCGCCAGCGCCGCCCTCCGCGTGCCGGCCGGGAAGGAAGGTGTCGCTTTTGCACAAGAGGCGATTGCGGAGATTCTGCGCCACACGATGGGATATCCGTACTTTCTCCAAGAATGGGGACGACACGCTTGGAATGTCGCAGACTCGTCACCAATATCGCGAACCGACGCGCGGCGGGCGACGGTGTTGGCTCTGGCAGAATTAGACGCGGGTTTTTTCCGGGTCCGTTTCGACCGGCTGACCCCTACCGAGAAGCGCTATCTGCGCGCGATGGCCGAGCTCGGACCCGGACCTCATCGCTCCGGGGATATCGCAGCGCAGCTAAAGAAGGGCGTGACGAGCGTTGCTCCGGTGCGAAACGAGCTGATTGCGAAGGGCATGATCTACAGCCCGGCCCACGGAGACACGGCGTTCACGGTTCCGCTATTCGACGGTTTCATGAAGAGGATCATGCCCGAACTGCCACGATGACCGTCGGAAATTGAGGTCAATCCAAACGGTTCACATTTTCGACGTAGACGAACCGTACACGAAGTGCATCTTTCAACGTCGCAGACCGTGGCAAGTCGCTCATAAGTTCGCGACTGCGACACGGGCGGGACTGCCGCCCCAGCAGCTTCGACTCCCGGTTCTAGTTTACCGAGCGGACTTTGGTGCCGTCCGCAGATTACGGCGCGGGATTGGAGTGGCCTGTTCCCCAGCTTACCCGCATTCATAAGTAAAGTCGGTCAGTTTTGCCCCTGGTGGGGCGGTGGAGCAAGGGGACGGCCGCGGAGCCCCAAACTTGCTCAAGCCGACCGTCCCCTTGCCGTGACGGACTCCACCTCAAAATGCGGGGATTTCAAGAGATCAGGCCGGGCGGGAAGTCGAAAATCAGAAAAGCCGCGTGGCTCAAGGATTTTCATCCTTGGGCTTCCTTGGCTCTCCCGCCTCGGTACCGTTCCCAAGCTGGACGTCGCCGGTTCGACCCCGGTCGCCCGCTCCACCACTTGTCCTAGTAAAATCTCAGGCTCTGAATTGCTGGCGAGAGTATACCCTCTGTCACAGGATGCTGGCGGAGAGGGGGGGATTTGAACCCCCGAAACCCTTTTGGAGTTTACACGCTCTCCAGGCGTGCGCCTTAAACCGGGCTCGGCCACCTCTCCGCGCCTGCGGCGCCAGTATGCCATCGCGGGGCGAGCTGCCGCCACAACCCGCTTTTATGCACCCGCTCGCGCGAGCGAGGCGGTCATACGCTCGCTGAAACCTTCCGCACGGCAAGGACTTCGTCCTCGGGCGTGCGGTCGCCCGTGCAACTGATAAGACGCGGGCCTTTCAACGGCAGCAACTCGAACCCAAGCTGCCGGTATAAACTCTTGATTCTGGCCGTTGCCTGATTCGACATTATCGCTGGACCCGCATGTCGCGCGACCCAGCAACCAAGTCGTTCCTGGTCCTTCCACGAAAAGACGTTTTTGGCATATTGGGTGAATTCGACGTCGTAAGGCGGGTCCGCGTACACGAAATCCTCTGCGTCCAACTCGACCTTCTCGAAGTCACCGCACGTAAAGTCCCACTTGGCAAGGACGCGCCGGTATTCGGTGAAGTCGCACTTGTAGCGGATGTTTTTATAGCGGCCGAAAGGAACGTTGAACTCGCCCTTTCGATTGAAGCGGCAGAGCCCGTTGTAGCAGGTCCGATTCAGATAGTAGAAGAGGCTCGCCGCTTCCTTGCTGTCGCCATGCCCATCCGCAACCACAGAATTGAAACGGCGGCGGCATTCGTAGAAGAACGACTTCTCGTTCTCCATCCGCAAAGTGATTCGCAAGCCCTTCTTGAGCCAGCAGTAGAAGTTGATCGTGTGTGGATTAATATCGTTGAGCAGTGCTCTTTCCGGCATCAGGCTCAGCGCAACAGCGAGTCCGCCGCACAGGGGTTCCACGAGACGGCGATGCCGCTCAGCCCTCCAGAAAGGCAAAATATGGGGCACCAGCCAGCGTTTTCCTCCGGCCCACTTGAGAGGCGGTCTTACGGCAGAACCAACCTCGATCACCTCCACCGACGGCGCCATCGACGTTTCCCCCGCGTTGGTCCAGCTATGCCGCAAGAAGCTTGATAATCGCACGCGAGCGGTTCGTTTTTATCACACTTTTGCTATGGCACATAAACGCCCCGCCGCGCCTCGCGTCACCCGCGCAACAGAGCACCTGAGCCTTCGCCGTCCTCGGGGGTTTTGGAACCTTGGGCACCGCTCGGACCCTCCCCCTCGCATCACATCTGGCTGCGATGGTATAAAACCTTGCCCGGTATCCGATCGGATGTCGCAAAACGGGGTGTAGCTCAGCCTGGCTAGAGCACTGCGTTCGGGACGCAGGAGTCGCTGGTTCAAATCCAGTCACCCCGACCATCTGTCCGGAGGGCAAGCAGTGGTGCGTGTGCTCGCTTTGATCGTCTTGCTGGTCGGCGCCTATCTGGTTGGGTCGATTCCGGTTGGCTTGGTTATCGGGCGTAGGTGCGGGTTTGATCCGCGGGCGACCGGATCGGGCAACATCGGCATGACCAACGTAGCCCGGTCGGGCGGGATGGGTGCGGCCGGGCTCACATTTGCCGGCGACGTGCTTAAAGGTTTCGTACCGGTGATTGCGGCTCGGTGGGCGGGATTCGATACGGTGGTGGTCGCCGGAGCTGGCCTGGCTGCCGCTCTGGGAGCGATGTGGTCAATTTTTCTCGGGTTTCGCGGCGGACGTGGTGTTTCGGCCGGGTTGGGCGTATGGCTCGGCATATCTCCGTTGCCGGTGCTGATCGCGGTCGCAGTATTTGCCGCCGTTTTTGCTGCTACCCGCATTGTGTCGCTCGGATCGATAAGCGCCGCAATCGCTCTGGTCCCGGCGGCGGCCGCCTTGGGCGTAGCACGTCCATATCTCCTGCTAGCCATCGTGATGTCGGCGCTGGTGCTGGTGCGCCATCGGGCAAATATCGGTCGCCTAATTCGCGGCGAGGAGCCAACTTTTCTTATCGGGCACCCAGGGCCGCCGTGAGCCATGGCTATCGAGCGGGCGTTGAGAGCCCGCCGCGATTGCACTCGCCAGGCGTCCGGCTCCTTGCCAAGGTTAAAGGATCTCTGGATAAGATTGGGCTGGATGGCGGTTGGCGCGGATTGGAGTAGGATCCTGTCAGCAGGCCGATACGAGGAGCGCTTATGAAAAAGGTTGAGGCGATCATCAAGCCGTTTAAGCTCGACGAGGTCAAAGAGGCGCTGTCAACAATCGGCGTGCAGGGCCTTACTGTCAGCGAGGTAAAAGGATTTGGCCGCCAGAAGGGTCATACTGAGCTTTACCGCGGCGCCGAATATGTTGTCGATTTTCTCCCCAAGGTGAAGCTGGAGATAATCGTGGCGGACGAACTCGCGCCGAAGGTCGTCGAGACGATCGAACGGGCGGCGCGCACCGGCCGCATCGGCGACGGCAAGATTTTCGTTTTGCCTATGGAAGAAGTGGTTCGAATCCGCACCGGTGAGCGCGGAGGCAACGCGCTATAGTCCCGCTGTTAGCCGCAAGCAGCGCCGCGACCCTTGCCGACTCGACGTAGCTGCATAAGCGAGCAATGGCGCGGTGCCAGGTTCGCGTGCGGGTGACGTCCGGGACGGCTCGCGTGGCACCGTCACAACAGAACCTGCGAAATCAGTACCAACAGGTTGGTGAAGAAATCTTTTCACCAACCTGCTTCCCTAACTCTAACCTCTCCCAGAGGGCGGGAACTAAAGGATGGAAGCCGGGTTTTCACAGGGAGTTGAGAAGCAATATGTCTGGAGTTTCAAGACTTCCAGCTTAAGACTGCCAGTTTCTCAACTTCTTGCTAATCGAGGTCCTGGGGGGCGACGAAGCCGTGGAGCCCTTTATTCGGCCCACCGGTGACCTCGATTTCGGCGGCGTCCGGGGAGCGCGAAATTATCCGCACGGGCGTGTTAGCAGGTACCTCCTTGGCGATCAGGCCGGAACTCAGCTCCCCCAACATTCCCATCGCGCCGCCCTCGCGCTTCATCTGGTGCATCTTGCCGAGCGCGTCGGCGCTCGGGTATACGCGGACAACGCCGCCCCCAGGCGCGACCAACTTGTGGCTGCATCCAGCGAGCGCTCCGGCCAGCAGCAACGTCGCCACCGCGGCGACCAGCGTGGCAGCCAATCCGTTGCGCCTGGCAGCGTCGCGTAGGCTTGCAGCCGTCGTAAAGCTTTCCTTTTTCTGATTCATATCTGGCCGCTCCCCGAAGAGGCTTTCGACCCGCGTCCGCTTCTACCATCATCGTCGCGGGCGCAACTTGCAAGTGCCGTCCCGGCATGATCCGCGACGCTGGCGGCTTGCACGCGGCACAACGGCTCCGGCTTGCGGTCTTTAGCTAAAGAGCTGGTCCAAACCTCATTGCACCGTTAAGAAACAAATTGGTCTTTTCCGGATTTTGTTGGACAGACACCGTCGGCGTAAGATTCCCACCGATGTTCAGCTGGCTCGGGGTAAACTCGACGACCTGCGTTTGCGCCGTGCAATCGGCATTGTTGGTGCCGATTGACACCCAAAGGTCGCCCGAACGGTCGAAATCAATGCCTCCTATGCAAGAGCCAGCAAACGCAGAGCCGAAGTTGGCGGAGGTGATTGTGGTCGCGGGCGAGGGGGAGATCTCTCCAGTGCCCGCGAGGTCTCCCGCAGAGAACATTTCGATCTCGTCTTGCTGGGAGATCGGCGCCGCCGCCCACAAGTTTCCGGAACCATCGAAAGCGATGTCAACCGGATAGTAACTGTAGGCAGGCAGGTTCACCATCAGGCCCGGATTTGCCGGCCCGCTCGCGGCGCGCTCGGCCGGTGCGAACCTCCACGCCTGATTTCCCAACGATACGGCCCCGGCCGAGACGATAGCCCACAGGTTGTTGCGGGCATCGAACCGCATTACCCCGGGTGTTCGGCCTTGCAAATTTATCGAAACGGCTACGGGCGGGCTGCCACTTTTTCTGAGCTGACTGGGCAGCAGCTCGATTATTGACTTTCCGTGCTGGTCCCCCATCCATAGGTCGCCGGCAACGTCAAACGCATAGCCGCCGGTAAACATAACGGGGGTCCCTGAACTTCCTAGCGGAATAATACTCTTGAGCTTTAGGTTCGCTCCGTGCTTGGGCGCAAGCAATTGAGAGCGGCTGATTTCGACGATTGGCACGGGGCTGTAGTATTGACTTTGGTACGACACCCACAAGTTGTTTTGCGGGTCGAAGGCCATTACATACGGGCCGCCGAAGGCACTGTCTCGGAAAACCCGATTGGCCGGAGGATCTCCGCTCTGCTGAAGAGCCTGTCCCCGAAATTCCGAAATGTATTGAACCCCGCCGACCCAAAGCCCCTGAGCGGGATGCGTCGCGCTGCCGGTCAGATGAACCGTGGAGAAGTCGGCAGTGTTGTTCTGCTCAGTGACGACAATTGTTGCACTCCTTGCCCCTGTACCGGGTGGTGCGAACGCAACCTCGATCAGGAGCTTGTTTGCGGTTGAATGCGGCACCTTTGCTGGGATACTGATGGTCCTGCCGGAGGGCGAAAGTTGTGGCGGCGAGACTATGACATAGGCAGGATCGGTCGGAGCCTCGACCGTCACTCCCAAAGGCTCAGTTCCCTTATTCGTAATCGTGAAATGCTTTAACTGCGAGGTGTTTTTCTCGAGGTTGAGCCCGTAGCTCAGGGCCGTGGGAGCGACATGCAGCGCTGTCGCGGTAGCGTCAACGCGCAGCGGCGCCGCGCGAGTGGTATGCGCTTCTGCAGCGACCGGATAGCCCAAAACCAACGATACTATCACGAGGATGGTCGGGACATTCGGCCGGTTCCGGTATCCACGGGTCATGATTGAGTGGAACTCGTAACCTTTCGACTGCGCCTATGAGTAACGTAACTAATTTGAGATTACAAGGGCATGCGACGGCTCCGCCCGCTCGAGCAATCAGCCGGCAGCTGCCAGTCCGTGCGCTTCGCCAAGCCGTCCGCGAGCCGTGCGTTCCCGGAAAAATTCAGAGGGCAATACTCTGGGAGACCGGCTGTGAGGTCCCGGAGTCGGAACATTCGCAATTTTATTAAGCCCCGAGAAGGGTTTTGAATTAGCTAGCTACCCTAGCGGGAAGTGCGCACCGCTTCCGGATTCTCTGGCGGCACCTTCTCGTTAACGCCACCGAGCACGCAGCCAATGACGTCGAGCAGCGCCTGGCGCTTGATGGGCTTGGCTACGTGCAGCGTGCATCCGGCCTCTCGCGTTTTTCTGACGGCTTCGGCAAACACCGAGGCGGTCAGTGCGACGATTGGGGTCGACACGCGCCCGTGCTCGCGCTCCCAGCGCCGTATTGCTCGGGTTGCACCGTAGCCGTCCAGCACCGGCATTCGGATGTCCATCAGGACGAGATCGTAGGGGCCTTCGGACGTGAACTTTTTGACCGCTTGGGCGCCGTCCTCGACGTCGTCGATCTCCCACGCCGTGGTCTTCAGATAGGCGTGCACCAGGGCACGATTGTCTGGCGAATCGTCGGCTAGCAAAATCCGAAGGGTCTGCGGATGCGGTGCCGGGGCGGCGGGAGGCGCTTCTACGCGCGCTGGTGCGGGCTTGATGGGCTCTCGTCCCAGCGCTGCCCCGGCTGTGACCGCAAGCTCGGCGCGTTTTATGGGCTTGACCAGATAGCAGTAAGCCCCGGCCTGTCGCGCCATCGCACCCTTCGCGCCCAGGTCATCCGACGTCAGCAACAGCACGGTTACAACCTCATCGGAGCCGCTCCCATTGCCGGCTCGGATGCGTCGGGCGACTTCGAAGCCATCCATGCCCGGCATCCTGGAGTCAAGCAAGACGAGCCCGTAGGGATGGCCTGCGGCCTGAGCCTGCGCGATCCGGTCGAGTGCCTCCGCTCCGGATGCGGCTTCGTCGACTTCGGCACCCAGGCGGGTCAGGGTTTCGCGCACTACCAAGCGGTTGACGGCAGTGTCGTCCGCTACCAGGATGCGAGCGCCGGCGATATCGCGTGCCGGTACGGAGGGGCCGGTGGCGGGACTTTCAATGCCGAGCACGGCTGTGAAATGAAACGCGCTGCCCTGGCCCGGCGCGCTCTCGACCCAAACCCGCCCTCCCAGCAATTCGGTCAAACCCTTGACGATAGCCAGGCCGAGTCCGGTGCCTCCGAATTTGCGGCTCGTTGAGGAGTCTGCCTGGGCGAATCTTTCGAAGACGGAGTCCAGCTTGTCTCGAGGTATGCCGATTCCAGTATCGGTTACGGTGAAGTGCAGCGTTACGGTTGGTTCGCCGCCGGCCCCCGTGGCCTTCGCGCGCCGCTTGGCCGGGCCTGCGAGCTCGACCGTCAGCACGACCTCGCCCTTGGCGGTGAACTTGATAGCGTTGCCGAGCAGGTTGACGAGCACCTGGCGCAGCCGCAGCGGATCGCCCAGCAGGTTCACAGGCACCTCGGGCGCGATCCGCACAGCGAATTCCAAGCCCTTTTGGTGAGCGCGCAAGGCGAGCCCGCTTGCGACTTGCTCTACCAGCTCGTCGATCTGGAGGTGGGTTTTTTCGACCTTGAACCGCCCGCCCTCGATTCTTGCCAGGTCGAGTATGTCGTTGATAAGCCCGAGCAGAGTGGCGCTGTTGGAGCGCACGATATCGAGGTAGCGGCGCTGCTCGGGCGTAAGCTCCGTTTCATAAAGCAGGTCGCTCATGCCCAAAATGGCGTTCATCGGGGTGCGGATTTCGTGCGACATGCTGGAAAGAAATTCTGTTTTGGCGCGCGAGGCGGCGAGCGCGGCGTCATGCGCGCCTGCCAGTTCGCGCTCGGTCCGCTTGAGCTTGCTCACGTCGTGCGAAGTAATGATCACGCAGCGGCTTTCGCCGAGTTCGACCACGGCTCCGCTCAATAGACGGTCGGTTGAAACGCCTCCCTCTTCGCGCAGCGTGACCTCCATGGCGCGAACGAAGCCCTGCGTTTGGAGCTCCGTGATAAACCGCTGCACCTCGTCGTCGCTGAGCCAGGCCGGTACTTCGAGATACGTCTTGCCTACGACCTGTTCCCGCTGCAAACCCGTGCGGCGCTCGAATTCGGCGTTTACGTCTAGAAAACGCCCTTCAGGCAACTGAATGAAGGCGATGGCGTCGAGGCTCGAGTCGAAGCTCTTGCGGAACTTGTCTTCGTTCTGCTGCAGGATACGCTGCATCCGCTCGCGCTCGGCAATTTCTTTGCGCAGACGATGCTCGCTTGCCGTCAGCGCCTCGGTCTCGACCGTCTGCATGCGGTAGCGCGTCATGAATGTGGCTGCCGCTTCCGCCAGGAGCGCCGCTGTGGCCAAGCCAATCCAATGGTAGACGGCAAACGGGTCCGGCGCGGAGGCGGGGCTTAGTGCGCGGTCGAATCCGTAGGCGGCAAACCCGATTGCGCCGAGAATGCTCTGCCATCTCCAGCTCCAGGGCACGAACAGCGCGGCGCCCAGCAGCATCGTGAATACGCTCATGAACAGCGCTTCAGTGCGTCCTCCGGGGGTGCCGATGCTGTTATACGTGCTGCTGGCGATCAGCATGGTGCAGACGGCCAAAGCCATCCCCCGCCAGTGCGCCAGTATCCATCTCGTCGTCGTCAGCCACAGAGTCAGCGCGCAGATCACCAGGTTGAAGACATGAAAGGCCAGGATGGCGGACAGCGGCTCGTGTGCCACGAACACCTCGCCGACCAGGAAGATGGGCTGCGTGACAACGAGAAGCAGCGCCCCCAAACGAGTCAAACGCATCGTCCATTCGGCGTCGCGCCGTTCGTAGAGATCCCAGTACCGGGAATCGACGGGATTGGGCTCCGGCGTATTAGGCACCGCTGCCTTGGCAGGCGGCGCCATTACGTTCGATGTCGGAGGCGATCCTATGTCATC
>JAJYVB010000361.1 GCA_021792265.1 Deltaproteobacteria bacterium
CAGGTCGCTGGCGGACCTTCAACCAGAATCCCCTCGTGGGCCGCATTCTGTATGGTGAAGCCGTCAATGATCACCTTGCCGGCCTGGTCGAAGATCCCGTTCTGCAGGCCGGTTGCGTCGATAATCGTATTTTTCGGATTCTGGCCCATCAGGGTCAGGCCGGTCAGCGATGACGGTATCGTTACCATTTCGCTGTAGGTGCCATGAAGCACGAACACCGTGTCGCCAGACGCAGCGGCGGCAACACCGTCGCTTATCGTTTTGTAAACGGTTGGCGAGCAGCCGAGTTTCCGGGCCAGACCGGCAGGTACGCTGCCGCTCGCACTGACGCATAAGACCGCGGCATGCCCCGTGCCGACAAATCCGGCCACCAACGCTGACGCCGCCGCGGCGGCAACGACGGCTCTTCGGACAGTCGCCAGAGCTATGCCTTGCATTTTGATAGAGTCGTGCAACTGCATCTTCCTGTCCCTCCCGCGGAACGTGCTTTCGAGTCTAAGCGAACCGTCGGATGGCCGTCAACGTTAAAAGGCATTGCTGTGATCTCTGAGATGAGATCACTCTTTCTAGGATGCTCTCGCTTATCCGCAGTTACTTTGCCGATTTTCTGGAACAGGCAAATTTGCCGCCTCTGCCTGGCGCAAACGGTGTCCCAGGGCGATTAGCACCCCTCCCCGCGCTGCTCTGCAGAGGTTCCCGGCGCAGCGCACGGCTTCGAGGCGCTATTGGGTCACGCTTGCGATCGTCTGATTGTCGAGACTATAGACACCGCCGACGATCTTTAACTGATTGTGTGCCGTGGCGCTGCGGAATGGTTCACGAGCACCTAGTTGCGCCACCGTCTGAATCACGTGTTGCTCGATCGCGACCGGCACCACCTCTTTTGGATCGTTGGGACTACCGCCGTTGCGCTTGACGATCGACCGCGCCTTGCGTACCGCGGGATAAATCAACCTGACGAAGTGCTCCGCCGGATGCGGATAACTCGCCACGGCCGCTTTGACCGCGCCGCAATCCTCGTGCCCGAGCACGAACAGCACCAGCGCGCCAAGTTTTTTAACGCCGTAAGCCAGGCTCTGCTCCGCCACCAGGGCATTGCTGTTGCCCGCCACTCGCACGACAAACAGATCGCCGAGGCCCTGGTCGAAGATCAGCGCCGGCGGCACCCGTGAATCGGCACACGATAGGATAGCCGCAAAGGGTGTTTGGCCGTAGGTAGCCACGCATGCACGCCGCGTGGCGTCTTCGCCCGGATGCTGCTGGTTGCCCGAAGCCCAGAGCGCGTTGCCCGCGAGCAGGGCGGCGAGCGCCTCGGCTGGCGTGGACGGACGATTCGGGTTGCAATACACGGTACCTCCAGCTCGGGCGAATTCTGCCCGGAACATCGGCCAGGCTAATCCGGCCAGAGCTGCGGACGCGCCCAATCGCAAAAAGGATCTTCTGTTGTATGCCGAGCGTCGCGTATCGGCGGACCCCGCCTGCCGACTCGGCGGATGCGGCACGTCTACACCCAAATCTCTTTTTATCGCCCTGATTGGTTCACACTCGGAGCCCGCTCCACGTAACATGTCGCCCATCCTCGCACCTCCTGGCCCAACTCGGGATCGCCGATGCATGCTGCCAATTGCTTAGTTTTGAACCGGCCTCATGAACGCCTCGCTTGCTCCGTCGCGCCGGTTCACACCGCCATGATGAGCGAAGCAAAGCATCTCTCGAAGTGATTTTCCTGGCAGCACTGTCGCGAATCCTCCGCTGCGAGTCCATTCTTCGCTCGGGCAGCTCCCGCTCAAAATGACACTGAGGTGCCACGGTCGTTTTTAGGCCGCTTCTGATACTACCTGAATGTGCGCATTTACGATGGTTCCGGTGTGTGTTCGATTTCATTGAAGGCCGCTTCTGCCCGGCTTGGTCGACGATATAGGGCTGGAAGGAGCTTCTGTGGTAGTCTACTCACGCTTACGGCAGGAGGTGATTCGCGATGGCGACGGTACTCCAGGAACTGGTAGCGTCGTTGGCCGCTGGCCGGGTAAGAATCGTCGACCTCACGCAACCGCTGTCACCCCAGACACCGATCATTACTCTCAAGCCGCCGGCACCCCGGCCCAAAGTCGAGGCGGTCGCCCGGTACGACGCGGCTTCACCCCACTCATATTCGAACCTGCTGCACCTCTGGGAGCATGCCGGAACTCACTTCGACGCACCGATACACTGGGTTACGGGCAAGGACCTGTCCAACAACGCATGTGACACGGTCCCGGCCGACAAGTTCGCCGGTCCGGCCTGCGTTGTCGATATCGTTGAGCAGGCGAGGTCCAATCCTGACTTCCTGGTCATGCCCGAGCATATTCAGGAGTGGGAAAAGAAGCACGGCCGGATTCCTCCCGGCTCCTGGGTGCTGTTCCGCAGCGACTGGAGCAAGCGCACCGGCCCGGCCTTCCTCAACGAGGATGAGACCGGCGCGCACAGCCCCGGCCCGCACGTAAGCACTTCGAGGTTCCTGGCCTACGAGCGCGACGTGCTTGGCGTCGGCACCGAGACCGTCGGCACCGACGCGGGCCAGGCCTTCCGCTTCGATCCGCCGTTACCAAATCATCGGACGATGCACGGCGCGGGCAAGTTCGGTCTGGCGAGCCTCTGCAACCTCGATCAAATGCCCCCGACCGGCGCGTTGGTGATCGCGGCGCCGCTCA
>JAJYVB010000061.1:0-10961 GCA_021792265.1 Deltaproteobacteria bacterium
ACTGGTCGCCAATTCCAATGTGTCAATCCCGAAGTCGGCGCAGTTTCCCTCGCAACTCGTGATGCTAAAGACCACCGAACTGATATTCGCTGCGGTCTGGTCCAGTACTCCGATATAGGCGGCGTCGCCGCCCGCATCGCTGGTCACGGTGAAAATGCCGAGCGAAGTGGCTCCATCGAAGGCTTGGATCTGCGCGGTAAACTGCGCGGGCCCGTCCGCCTGGATAAGCGCGCCGGCTCCGGCTACGGAGGTTCCGAAAGCCAGGGTCATTGGTCCGTTGCCGCCGTTTGCGGTATCGGAAGTCCAAATCAGGCTGTCTCCCGCGGTGAAGCCCGATGATTCCCAGCTGCACGAGGTTGGGGAAACCGGGCAGACTACGGCGACCAGGCTTCCCGAGCCTGCCAGGGTTCCTGTTACGCTGATATGCCCTATCGACGTGGCCGCGAAACTGGCGCCCAGCGACGTCCCATCCGGTCCGAGCTGAGACCACGTTACCGAGTCATTGGCTTGCTGCTTGCTCTCGCTCGAGACGAGAACAACCGTGTCCGCGCTGGCGTAAGAGGCGGCCGCAAGCAGGCTCACAACCATCAAAGTAAAGCGCAGGACGCCGCCGACAGGGGACCGCCGCGATCGCAGGCTGGCACTGGTACCCACAACTTTTTTCCCCCTAGTCATCAAGTGGTTCACTGGCAAACGGTGCTTTGGCCGCTTGTAAACGTGTCGTAATCCGAATACCAGCCGTTGACGGCGATCGAAGGCGACTGGCGGAAGAACCACGAAAAAAAGGCCAATTCCTGCAAATCGTACGTGAAGCCGTTAGACATCGTGACCGACGGGAAAAGGGTGCCGGTCAGCGGATCGCCGACTTCAAGATTGTTCTGGCAGCCCTGGACCTGCCCGACGTTTCCCCACGCCGGAGTCGGATTTGTGCCCAACGGGTCGTCCATCCATTCAGCGACCTCATGACTCATGATGGACACGTTCCCGCCGGCAAAGACCCCGGAGGTATCATAATTGACTACCGAGTAAGTCTGCGGCGGACTTCCATAAGCGCCGTGGTAACTGAAGCCGCCGACAGTACTGCATGTAAGGTCAGGTGGGCCCTGCGTCTGCCACACGTTGTAGAAAAGAAAGATCGGGAGCGTGTTGGGTCCGACGCCTTGCGACGCCAGCGCCGGAATAATTGTATTCTGCAGATCCGAATCGAACGACGTATTGTCCATCTCGCCTATATAGCCGCAACCGCCGAAAAGGCTGGCGTTACAGGTCACGCCGCTGCCGGACGGCACGGTGACGGTTATCGCGCTCAGAGTGGTAACCGGGCTGAGTACCGTATGGTAGCTACCGGTATCGGGAAAGTTCGTCCAGAAGTTGCCCCGCTGGAAGGCATCGACGTACTGCGCTGTGCCCACGGCGGTGGGGCCCATGCTAAAGGGAGCTGGCTGAATTATCGGCGATTGCTGCGTCAGCGTAACGGCGGTCCCTGCGGGTGAGCAGGTCGGGTCAGGCGCCGTCGGATCGAACACGCCTCCGTCCGGCATGTCGACTATGACCGGGATTATAAAGACCTGGATGCCGGTGGTTCTCTTGCCGTGGAAAAATGGACTCCGCCCGACCATCGAGCCCGTATAGCTATTGCCATCGATTGGTGACGTAACGGTGTAGTCCCACATTGGCAGCGTGGTGCCGGCCGCAACTGCGTTCCGCACCATCTCAGGAGTAACGCGGGACGACAGTGGAACAACCAGGGAGTACCACCGTGGTTGAGTTTGCGACACGCTTTCGTGACGGATCGCGGACCGTTGCCTGACTTGCTGTGAATGCCCGGTCGCTTGAGCGAGGAAAACCGTCATTACTACAAATAACACCTGCGACCACGAGGCAGGTTTCATACGAGCCTCCTACGCACGAAAAGTGGGAATTATTACAGGCAGTCCCGGTGGCCGGCAATTAACCGGCCGGACGCCTTAATCGCCTTGCGCGGACGCCTCGAAACCGCTCGTCCCATTTTCTCCCCCTAACAGCCCAAACCATCCGAGCGGAATCCCGCAACATCTAGCCTTGTTTGACGGCCCGCACGCGACCGCACCATAGCTATGCGGCGTCTTTTCCGCAAGCGTAGCACCGCCGCGCTACCTGCCCACTCCCCTCAGGTGGACCTTCTGCGGACTGTGGTCCGCGTTGTCGTTGATCTCAAGTTGGCCATGATGCCGGCCGGCCGTCGTCGGAGTAAAGGTTACCGTGAACGAACAGGCCGCTCCGCTGTCGAGCGGCTGATTCTGGCAATCGCCGCTTGCCACAAACTCGGGATCGGTCGAGCTTATCGCTCCTACCTGAAACTGGACGCCGCTGTTGTTGCTGAGCGTCACCGGCTTGGAGACTTGCGGCGTACTGACCGCCACCGTGCCAAATGACAGCGCTAGCGGCGCGACCTTTAATTTCCCGGCAACGCCGACGCCCTTGAGAATCACCTGCTGCGGATTGTCGTGGGCGTTGTCGGTCATTATCAGTTGACCCTCACGAGCACCCAGCCGGCCCGGCTGAAAGGTCAGCTCGACTGTACATTTGCTCCCCGGCTCCAGGCTCTGGCCTTCGTTGCAGGTGGTACCTGTAGGCACTATCTGGAAATCGGGCAGCGTGGTTTCCATCCCTTCGAGGACGACCGCTACTCCGTTTCTCCCCCCTGGATTTTTGAGGGTCACCGTCTCTGGCCCACTCAGCTTGCCGCCGTTGGCGAACGGCTCGCGAGAGAAGTTAACAACTTTGGGTTTGAACGATAGGTTGGCCGCCACTGGCGTGGGCGTGGCGGTCGGCGTAGCGGTTGGCGTTACGGTGGGTATACCGGCGGTCGTGTTTTGCAAAATCGTGACCCACGAACCGTCATTGCCGCCCTCGTTGAGCGCCGCGACGTCGGGAATGCCGTCGCCGTTGAAATCCCTGACGATGATGCCGCCTTGAGTGTCGTCGCCGGTTACGAACGGGCCGCCCGCCACTCCCGGCTCCCCGTAACCGTTCTCCAGGCTGAAGGTGCCGTCGCCGTTGCCAAGGAGTATCCCAACACCGAGGTTCCCGGCTCCGATCCCGCAACAGGTCGTCGAGTATAATTCCGTGGGTTTGAACCCAAAGATTATGTCGGGATTACCGTCGCCGTTGATATCTGCGATCGCCGCCTTACCGGCCGGATAATAGTTCCCGTAGTTGCCCCAGTTACCATAGAGTTGGTAAACCTCTGGACTCTGAAAGGTACCGTCGCCGTTGCCTAGCAGGACGGCTATATAGTCGCCGAAATAGCCAGTCACCAGGTCGAGTTTGCCGTCCTTGTTCAGGTCCCCGACAGTTACCCATGCGACGTTTCCGCCGACCTTGGTGCCGACTGGTGCCTGGAAGGTGCCGTCCCCGTTGCCCAGTAGGATATTGAGCTGCTGGTCGTTACTGTCGCTCGTCACCAAATCGACTTTGCCGTCGCCGTTGAAATCTCCGCTTTCGATGTCGGTGCAGCCGGTGCCGCCCGCGCCGGCAATCGTCTGCACCGGGCCGCTGCCGAAGCCGCCGTGGCCGTCGTTGAGGAAAACGCTGATGCTGCCGTCGCCGTTGGTGGTGATGACGTCGGGGAATCCATCGCCATTGACATCGCCGATAAAGGCGCCGCACGGGATGCTTGACTGACCGGTTGAGTAGACCACCGGAGCCTGGAAAGTTCCCTTGCCGTTGCCGAACATCACGCCGAATTTGTTCACATAGTTGTAAGTTCCGGTGATCACCAGATCCTGCTTGCCGTCGCCGTTCAAATCGCCCGAGTTGATGCTGCCGCTTCCCCATCCGCCCGTAACGGTGGTTACGACTGGTGGCCCGGCGAACACGCCGCGACCGTTGTTGAGCCATACGCTGATGCTGTTGCCGTTGTCGTCGGCGGCGATGTCGGGCCGCCCGTCGTTGTTGAAGTCGGCAGCGGTCCAGGTCAGGGTGTCGCCACTGTAGTCGAAGATCCGGCCGGCCTGGAAGGTGCCGTCGCCGTTGCCGTAAACGAGGTTGATAAGCGCCTCCTCGCCGTTGCCCAGCGCGACGTCGAGCTTGCCGTCGTTATTGAAGTCGCCGGCCACAACCGTGGTGGGAAGGCGGTCCACTGCATAAGAGACGGCGGGCTGCAAAGTGCCGTCGCCGTTGCCGAGCAGCACGTCGAGCGCGTCGTGACCGAAGTCGGAGACTGCGACATCCGGTTTGCCGTCGCCGTTGAAATCGCCAATCGCCAGTTGCGCGCCGGCATAGGTCGGGATGCCGTAGGCTGTTGAGGGAGTTTTGAAGGTGCCGTCGCCGTTGCCGATGAAAACCAAAACTTCGTTCGATTTGCCGGATTCGATGATGTCCACCTGCCCGTTGCCGAGATCGGCAGCGGCGATCTGAAGCGCTCCGTTGGCCTTGTCGGAAATTCCCGAATCGTAATAGACCGGGGCCTGGAAGCTGCCGTCGCCGTTGTTAATCAGAACGTCGAAGCCCTGGTTTTGATTGTAATCGGCCACCGCGAGATCGGGATGGCCGTCTTGGTTGAAATCCGCGACCGCGGAATAGATTCCGGGCGAAGTACCAGTATTGGACGGGTAAGAACCCTTAAGGGTGAACGTCCCGTCCCCGTTGCCCAGGTAAACCCAGGCACTGCCCGGACTTCCCGTAGCGCTCTCGTTATTGGTGGTGACTACGATGTCGGGGATGCCGTCGCCGTTCAAGTCGGCGCTGTGAATATCGCCGGAGTTACAGAACGCATTTCCGCACGCCGCGGGCCCGACGTTGTAGTCGGCGGAAAAGGTGAAGTTTCCCGTGCCGTCCCCCAGGTAAACGTCGAAGTAGTTCGTGCCGCTTCCCGCGCCCGCGATGAAAACCGCGAAATCCAGGTTGCCGTCGTGGTTGAAATCTCCCACCGCCATCGCGCCGGAGTTGCCGCCGCCGTCGCTGCTGCTGCGCATGTGCGGGGCAAAAAACGCGGAACTGAAAACGCCGCCACCGGTGTTAAGCGCCGCTTCAAGGAAGCCGCCCGCCGCCGAGCCGCCGCAGCACGGGCTGTATGCGAGCAAGTCGAGCTTTCCGTCGTTGTTGAAGTCGCCCGAAGCAATCTTCGTAAAGCCTGCCCAATCGCCGCTGCCGCCGTAGGCGACGAGCATGTCGGTGGGGAATTGGGCTGGCGTGAGGGCTACGCTCGCGCCCGTGCCGAGCACTCCTGCCGCGACCGTGATTGCGGCGGCCAACGCGCCCGCCAAGGTCAAGTACAATAGGCGGCGCTTGCGCGCAGTTCCCCCCATCTTTTTCCCCCTTTACAGTCGAGGCCGCAGAAACGAAATCCTCAGGCGCTTAGCGCCCGCGTTTCATCCGGGATTTTCATTTTCGACGCCCTTGCTCAAGCCGATTTACGACACAGGCTTGATCGCGAGGCAAGGAATTTTTGGTTTGCCAGCCGCCAATTTCCGACGCCGCGGCCCTTTCCTAATACCGCCAAAAAATTGGCGGTTAGGTGGATGCTGAAGGTTTCGGACCCGAAAGCGCCAGCAAAGCGCCTGTGCCGATCGTCAGTACGAAGGATCCGACTCGAAGCGCCGCACGCGCAGGCGCGTGCGGCAGCGGTTATCTGACGTCAAGCCAGACCCCATTTCCCGAGGATGGGCGTCTTCTTAGCGATACCGCCGGTACGGCTGAGGTCCGCGGACCATCGCTGGTGTGCGGAGGACGGGAACACCTCTTACGCAAGTGGCGGACCCCGGCAACAGGGCGTTATTGCAGGAGGCCGCCGATTTGCTGCTGCCGGAGCACGCCGCAAGCAGGCACGTCAGCGCTACGCCAAACATGAGCGGTAGGATTTCCCCTAAAGTCAGTTGGTTCGAGCTGTTGTCCAGGCTTGCGGAACCCCTTTTACATCAAAAAGGCGGCTGGTCAAGCGAGACCTTGACTGCTGTTCGCGGCCCGCGCTGCACCGACGCGCACCAAGTGTCCCGAAATGGCTGCACAATCTCACTCGGCTATCGCGGGAAATATATGCCATTTGACGAGTGCGCGCAGTCAAGGCGCGCGCCTCTTATTTGCGTGATGGAATGATCTCGATAAGCCGGCCCGCCTGCCCTTTGCCAGCCTTAATAGTACTGTAAGACTTGAGTGATTTTGACTCGGGCATCTGGGGGTCCCAGTCCCAGCCACCGTCAACACGCCTTACGCCGCTATAATGATAGGGCTTCTCCCAGCGGATGCCGAGCCAACCGGGAATGAAGACGGGGCGATACCGCGCGAAGATAGTAACCTCCGCTGCCGCTATAGACACGTGAGGGTCAATGTACAGCAACTGCGTGTTCGCGCACTCCAACGACGTCCTGTCGCCGCGGTGCATCACCCCAGGGTTAAAGCTCATGTCAGCGGGGGGGCCCGAGCCGGCGAACCCGGAAAAATCTCCGCCCTTTTGGAATCTAATGCTGTCAAATCCGCAGAAGAGCGAAACCGCCGCCGGCAAAAGAGCTTGGTATTCAACCACAAACCTGGCCGAAAGCGGACTTTCAGGGTCCAGCGGGGGCTTCGCCGACACCGAGAAGGCTGGCCAAAGAGGGCTCAGCGACACGAGCCCGCTTACGAGCGCAATCGCTGCCAGCGCAATGCCGACGAAGGCCCCGAGCGGCGAGAGCCAGCGACGCCAGCGGGGCGGCCGGCTCACCACTTTCGCTTTTCCAGGCTGAGCCGGCCGTTTACGTTGAGCGCGTAGCAACTGGCGTCTTCCCTTGGACCGTCTTCTGCTCACGGAATTTTCAGGTTCCGTTGAACGCCAAAGTAAACTTCGGCTTTCCAACTCAACTGCCTAACAGGTTACTCGGTACTAACCGGAAGAGGCAATTAGGGTAACGGCCCGACCCCCTGCCGACGATATGCCGAGGACTAGCGCACCCAATTCCCCCCTGCCAGATGCCGCCGCTGACCGGGCTGAGCCTCGTGAAGTCTGCGTGTCGAGCATGTGTATGATCGCACGCACCTGGGCTTCGTGAGTTTCAGGTTTTCTTGATGGGCCGCCTCGACTTGAGCCACAAATTCACGGGTTTTTTCAACGCGTGGTGATTATTGGACGCGAACGCCGGGAACGCGTCAGGTCGGTTGGCGGGCGGCAGCGGGCTTCGGGCCGGAGAGCGCAAGCAAGGCGCTGGCGGCGATCGTCAGGACGAAGGCTCCCACTCGCAGCGCAGCGCGCGCGGGGGCGTGCGGCAGCAACTCGCCGAATACCACAATTCCGCCCGTGATCGGTACGAGGTTCGAAAAGGCGGAGGAAAGCGGCATCGCGATAATCCCGCGGGCGACGTGGAAGGCGTTTTGCAACAGTACCAATCCAAAGAGGTTGGCGGCGATCGTTATGTAGAGGTACGGGTTTGCGGCGGCGCGAAGATAAAACGGCTCGCCTGCCGCTGCGAGGAACGCACCGGTCAGTGCCTTGGTGTAGAGACTCGCAAGGCCGAAGGTGAGGCCCGAGGCAACGGTCGCCGCGACTCCGCTGTGGCGAAGGCGTGCGCTTGCGGCGAGAGCGATCGCGAGTGCGAACGCGCCTAGCGATACCGTCAGCAGCGCGTGGGTGTCCGTACGCTCGGGTCCGACGGCTTTGCCGAGCGAAACCGCCAGCATCGCCATCGCGGCCACCATCGCTCCGATTCCTCCCCATTCGGCCGCGGTCGCTCGCTCGCCGAGCAAGAGCGCCGCAAAGAGCACAAACAGGCCGATCCCGCCCTGCATCACGACCGCCAGAAGCGACACCGGCGCTCCCGACAGCGCGACAATATAGAGCAGGAAGCCAACCGTCTCGATCCCGAGTCCGGCAAGCCACAATGGATCGCGAATCCAACGCCACAGCGCACTGAGCGTGGCGCGGCCGACCGCGGCAGGAAGCACCTCCGCGCGGCTTTTAAGTATCACGAGGCCAAACGCGGTGAGGACGCTCGCGATAAACCCAAGTCCCAGATACAGCAGCATCGTTGCGCGCCGGGCCTTCTCTCAGAGCCTCGCCGGCAAGCGCCGGCCGCTAACCGCGAACCTCGCTCATCGTGCCGTCACGCGCGACCCGGAACGTCTTTCCGCCCCATCGCACCTGGTTGCTTGCGAGGCTGGCAAACCATATCGCGGTCATCGTCAGGTCCTTGATGGGCAAAAGCCAAACGCCGCGCCAACCTTCGGCGCCGAGGCCAAGCGCGCGGTTCGCGACGAAAACTCCCATCGCCAGGCGCGCGGCCAGGACCAGCGCGAGTACCGCCCATGCGTAGGCGGCGAACCCGCTCGCGCATAGAAGTATCAGTGCCCAAAACGGACCGTGAATCACAATTGTGGCGAGACTCTCGGGCCGCACCGTGCGGTAAGTCCGGGCCCAACGCAACTGGTGATGCCAGAAGTCTGCGAACCGCCGCTCCTCGCAGGCGATAGTCACGACGGAGCTCGACAGCAGGATCCGATAGCCGTGCTCGGCGACCGCTCGGCCAAGAAAAAAATCGTCGGCGAGCAGGTCCTTGAAGGGGCGAAAGCCGCCGATGGACTCGAACGCGTCGCGCCGCATCGCGATAGTTGCGCCGAAGGCGTGGCGGATCGGCTCGATAGCCGCAGACACGAGCACCATCGGCGCAAAGTCCGTGTTGACGAACAGCGCTTCCATCCGCGACGCCAGGCCGCCGAGCGCAATCGCCCGGTACAGGCAGGTGACGGCCCCGGCGTCGCCGTCGCGTTGAAAATCGGCTGCGATACGGCGCAGATGGTCCGGGGCGACGCGGACGTCAGCGTCGCTCAGCACGAGCAGCTCAGCGTCGCGCGCCGCGTCTGCCATGCGGATAAGCTTCGCGACCTTGCAGTTGGCGCATCCGGGCTCCTCGCCAATCACAAGTTTAACCCTGGGATGGGACACTTGTCGGTCTGCAAGCGTCCGGGCGGTCTCAAAGGCCGGATCGTTTTCATTGGCAACGCCGATGACAACGTCGAAATTCGGATGGTCGAGGGCGATAAAGCTGTCGAGGTTCTCGGCCAACGACGCAGAGCCACCGAACAACGGTTTAAGCAGGGCGGCTTTTGGGACGGAAACGGGTTGTGCGGGCGTGCGGATGCGAGTGCTGAGGCGCGCGAAACTGAACGCCGCGAGCACTGCCGCAGCGTAATAGGCGAGCGACGCAATGACGCCCAACGTCGAAACGCCGATCAGAATAGCGATCACGGAGACGAGCAGGACGAGCGGTTCGTGGCGGCTGACAGCAAGCTTTCACAAAGCGGACGCTTTGCGCTGCCGTCGGCCCGCGTGAAAAGCCGCTCGCAGTGGGAGGGCGGCCGCACCCTCAAGCCGCGGCTTTCTGATCCGCCTGGGTGCGGCGCTGGCGCATCGTCGAGATAAACTGCAATCCCTCTTTCAGCAGGCGCTTGCACTCTTCGCCGGAGCTTAGCATCTTGCGCACCGCCTTAAACACGTAACGCGGGCGAAAGTAGAAGCTCCGGTAAAAGCGCTCGACGGCACGATAGATCTCGTCGCTGCTCAAATTCGGATACTCGACCGAGCACTTCTGGTACCCGGCTTCGTCGAGCAGCGGATCGACCGCAAGATAGCCGTTTTTGGTTACGTACTCGAACAGTTCGGTGCCGGGGTAGGGCGAGGCAAGCGACACCTGAATCGTCTCGCAATCCATCTCCTTGGCGAAGCGGATAGACTCCTCGATCGTTTCGCGAGTCTCGCCGGGAAGGCCGAGAATGAAAGTGCCATGAATCAGGATTCCGAGCCGGCGGCAATCCTCGGTGAAGCGCCGGGCGCGATCGAGCCGGACACCCTTGCGGATGTTTTTCAGGATTTCCGCGTTGCCGCTCTCGTAGCCGACGACGAACAGGCGAAGGCCGCTATCCTTTAGGGACTTCAGCGTTTCATAATCAACGTTGGCGCGCGAGTTCGTCGACCAGGTCATCCCTAGCGGCTTGATGAGCTGAGCGATCTTGCGCGCCCGGATCGGATCGGCTGTAAAAGTATCGTCGTCGAAGAAGATTTCCTTCAGTTTTGGGAATTTGGAGCGAAGCGTCGCGACCTCTTCGTAGACGTTGCGCGGACTCCGTACGCGGTACTGATGCCCCTGGGTGACCTGCGGCCATAAACAGAAAGTGCAGCGCGCCGGGCATCCGCGCCCGGTGTAAAACGAGACGTACGGGTACTGGCAATAAGGGCTGTTGTAGCGCAGATAGTCCAGGTTTTTCGCGTAAACGTCGGTGGCGAAGGGTAACCCGTCGAGGTCCTCGCTGGTCAGTTGCGCACGTTCGGGGTTGTGATGAATGACGCCGTTCTTGCGATAACTGATGCCCCCGATTCTGCTCCAATCCGTACCGGCTGCAACCTCGGCCATAGAGTGGTCGAATTCCTTGCGTCCGACGATACCGATGGCCTCGGAGAGCTTAAGCGTTTCTTCGGGCAGTACGGTTGGATGGCCGCCGACGAAAGCGATTGTCGCGCTGGGGTTGGCGGCCTTTATCGCTTCGGCCGTCCGTACGTCCATCCGGAGGGAAGGCGTCGAGGTATGGACGACGATAAAGTCGTAATTCCTGGCCTCCTCGACCGTGCGTTCCGGACTGTAGCCGTGCGCTGGAGCGTCGAGCAGGCGTGCGCCCGGCACCATCCCGGCCGGATAAGCCAGCCAGGTTGGGTACCAAAACGACCACACTTCGCGTTTGGCCTGGTAGCGCGAGCCGGCGCCGCCGTCAAAGTCCGCGTACGAAGGGGGATTAAGGAAAAGAGTTTTCATCGCGTCCATGCTAAGTGGCACCCAAATGACCTGTCCAGGTGGTTAGTCGGACTATACAAAGCTGAAGCGGCCCAGGCAAGGTTGTTGCCAAAGGATGCATCCGCTAGTCGCTGCGAGGCGCCTTTTCGAGGCGGATTTTCGGCAGATCGGAACTGACGAATACAACGCCGCCAATAAGCCCGGCGACGGCCGTGCAGGCGAACCATA
>JAJYVB010000061.1:10971-13672 GCA_021792265.1 Deltaproteobacteria bacterium
GTCTGTGTCACGCATCCCGGCCGAGCCGAGTAACACGACATAGGCGCTTTCGCGCACTCCAAGCCCGTTTATCGTAAGCGGAAGACTCGCAAAGACGTTGGCGATCGGAACGCACAGGACCAGCAACCACAGTGAGATCCCAAGGCCAAGCCCGACGGCGAGCACGTATTGGGCGATTGCCAGTAAGACCTGCAGTGCCAATGACAACATAATCGCTGGGATTAATGAAACCGGGCGGTTGAGGTACGGGAGAACCGCCGCGATTACCGTGGCTATCCTGCCCGGTACCCTTTGGAGCAACCTCGCGATAAGCGGGACAAGGGCATAACCTAATATCGCGAGTCCAGCCACGGCGACGACCGGCGTCGTGATTGCCTTTGGCAGCAACCGGCCAATCGGCAAAAGAGCGCACGCGCCGGCTAGCCAGAAGAGCGCGAGGAGCCCGCTCCCACGGTCGGCGACTGTCGCTGCTGTGGCCGCGCCGAGGCGTCCGCAGCGGCGTCCGAGGTAAAAGGCCCGCGCTGCGTCTCCCCCTATTAGTCCTGGCAGGAAGAGGTTGGTGAACATCCCGACGAAGCAGTAGGTGACGAACTCGCGGAATCGGCCGCTTATTCCCACCATCAGTGCCAGAATTCGCCATCGCAGCGCGGATATCAGTTGGCCGCTAAGGTAAATGACGACCGCCGCGGCAAAGTAAGCGATTTTCTCGCGCCCGAGCGTCGCCAGCACCGGCTTCGCATCGTAGTGCCGGAGCAATAAGCCCACGACCAGCAGCCCCAGCGCCGCCCGCAGGACGTACGCCCGGTAAGGATGTTTACGGCGCGCAGCGTCATCCGCAGGCGCTGGCGAGTCAGTCGGGCTTGCCGATGCGGGACTTAACGATGGCACGTTTGGTCCATTCCGAAGCGATCACGTCGTAACTTCCGAGCTTGCCGTCCAGCCGCCGCAGTGCCCAGGAGTCGACCACCAGCACCTTTGGCCCCGGACGTTCCCATAGTTTAAGCAAGGCGGCTTCGCCCCGAAAGAAATAATTCCTGGCGTCAGCGCTATGAGTCGAGCCAAAACTCAGCTCGGTCGGAGCCCCGACAAGAATCACCCGCCGTTGGCAGTAAAACGGCAGCGACTCTACGTAGCGAGGGTAACAGATAAGCTGCGCATCCGGCGCTTTGCGAGCAACCGTTTTGCAAAGGGCAGCATACGAGCGAAGCGGTTCGGCCTCGATGCGTCCCCACGATCCGGCTGCCAGTGCCACGGCCAGCGTAACCACCAGTGCAGCTACGGCGGCTGAACGCCGGCCATACCAAAGTAACGCAGTGACGACCAGGCCACCGGTAACGCCAATCGCGCCGACGCCGTAAAGGGCTGGTCGCACGGCCTGGACGTAAGGACCCCTGAACTGCGGCGCGAAATGGGCAACTCCGATCGCAATTGCGCCGAGCAGGCCGACGATCGGCCCGCTTGCCAGAAGCCTCGGCACCGTACCGGCGGCTGGCGCCTTTCCGGCCGCGGGTTCGCGCTTCAGGGAGACGCTCAGGGCGCTTCCCGTGAGCACGGCAAGCGGCGGAAAGGCCGGCAGTACGTACGGAATCAGCTTTGAGCTGGCCAGCGAATAGAAGCCCACCGTGACTAATACGGCACATAAGCTGAATCTGCAGGCGGGGTTGCGAAGCACCCCGCGCCAGTTGAGTAGCGGAAGGATCGCCGACCAGGGCAGAAACCCGCCCAGAACAACCGGCGCGTAATAGTAAAACGGGCCGCCGTGGCTGTAACTGGTGTCGAGAAAGCGGCGCAAATGCTCACCTACGAAGTAGAAGGAGAAAAAGCCAGGCACCCGCATGGACATCCATACGAACCACGGGGCGGCCAGGACGACGGCGAGAAGCGCGCCAGGAATCAGCCGGGAACGTTCGAGCGCTGAAACCAGCCCACCAGTCGCGCCCGGACGCTCCCACAGGATAAATGCAGACAAGCTCAGGACCGGCAGAACAATCGCTACGGGGCCCTTGGCAAGAGTTCCCAAAGCCATCGCAGCACTGCTCACAATCCACCACTGCCCACCCTCATGCCACTGAAGAAAAAGCGCAAAGAACGCCGACGTGACCGCAGCAGTAAGCAACATGTCGGTCGTCAGCACCTGCGCCATGACGGCGTAAAGCGGCGTCGTGACGAGCACGGCAGCAGCCAGGTTGGCTTTTTTCGCCCTGGTAGTCCGCAGCGTGAAAAACCAGGTCGCTGCGACGCCTGTAAGCGCCGAAACGGCGCAAGGCAGCCGCGCGGCCAATTCGCTCAGGCCGAAGATCCGAAATGAAAGGGCCGTCAGCCAGTAAAGGAGCGGAGGCTTTTCGACGTAGGGGACGTAATTGAGATGGGGCAGCAGGAAGCTACGAGTTGCCAGCATTTCGCGGGCGATTTCAGCGTAGCGCGCCTCGTCCGGCTCCCAGAGACCGTAGGTTCCGAGGTGATAGAAAAACACCGCAACCGCCAGGCCCATCGTTCCGGCCGCAGCCAGTCTGATGTTTCGCATCTAACTTGACGAACCAGCTTGGCTGGAATGAGATTCTTCGCCGGGTTCAGGATGACAGAAGCGCGTTGCCATTGTCATTGCGAGCGCAGGCTGCCGAAGCGAAGAACCCATGCCAGTAACGACCGCCTTAAACTTGTTAACCAAAATTCCCGTACGTGGTCCCCTTCCCGCCGGCAA
>JAJYVB010000362.1 GCA_021792265.1 Deltaproteobacteria bacterium
TCTGGCTCGCAAGACGGTCGGCAAGATGCTGGAGTTCTCTTTGCCGCCAGGTTACCGGCGGCAGAAGCCGGTGCGGCGGCCGAAGCTGGGCCCCTGGCAGGGCATGATCGACGCGATTCTGGAGGACGACAAGCAACGGCCGCGCAAGCAGCGGCACACGGCCAGGCGGATCTTCGAACGGTTGCGGGCCGAGCATGCTTACACGGGCGGCTACACGATCGTGAAGGACTACGTGCGTTCGGCGAAGATCGGCGGCCAGGAGATGTTCATTCCGCTGACCCACGCGCCAGGTGAGGCGCAGGCCGATTTCGGTGAAGCTCAGGTGGTGATCGCCGGCGCGGAGCAGAAGGCGCACTTCATGGCCTTCGATCTGCCGCACTCGGATGATTGCTTTGTGCAGGCTTTTCCGGCCGAGACGACCGAGGCGTTTCTTGAAGGACATGTCCGCGCCTTCGAGTACTTCGGCGGCGTGCCGACGCGGATTCTCTACGACAACACCAAGCTCGCCGTGGCCAGGATCCTCGGTGACGGACAACGGCAGAAGACGCGGGCTTTTTCCGAACTGCAGAGTCACTACCTGTTCGCCGAGAAGTTCGGCCGCCCGGGCCGGGGCAACGACAAGGGCAAGGTGGAGAACCTGGTTGGCTACACGCGACGCAACTTCATGGTGCCGATTCCCACGGCGACAAGCTGGGAGGCGCTCAACGAACAGTTCGTGCGCGACGCCTGCGCGGCCACACGGAGACCATTGGCGAGCGGTTCGAGCGTGATCGTGCCGTATTGCTGCCGCTGCCAGCTGCGCGCTTTGAGGCTTGCGCCAAGGCCACAGTTCGCGTCAGCTCGATCTCTCTGGTTCGCTACAAGACCAACGACTACTCGGTGCCAATCCAGTTCGGCCATCGCCAGGTACTCGTCAAGGCCTACGTCCACCGGATCGTGATCGTATCCGGCTGCGACGTAATCGCTACCCACGCGCGCAGCTAGGAGCGGGAAGTTACGATCTACGATCCGCCGCACTATCTGGCGCTGCTCGAACAAAAGAGCCGGGCTCTCGATCAGGCGGCTCCACTTGCCGGTTGGCAGTTGCCCGACTGTTTCGCCCACCTGCGCCGGCTGCTCGAAGCACGGCTGAAGAAACACGCGGCGCGCGAGTATATCCAGGTGCTGCGCTTGCTGGAGACCTTCCCACTCACGGAAGTCACGGCCGCCATCGAGCAGGCTCTGGAACTGAACACGATCAGCTTCGATGCCGTTCGGCATCTGGTCTTGTGCCGCATCGAACGACGGCCGACCAAGCTGGACATGGCCAACTGGCCGCACCTGCCGCTGGCCCAGGTGCGCACCACGCACGCCGCCGACTACATTGAGCCTGCTGGGTGCATCGCCTGAGCCCCACACGCTGGAAGCAACGCTATGACCACACCGACGCCCGATACACCGCAGGTTCTGCTCGAACACCACCTGAAGGCTCTGCGGCTGCCTACCATGCTGCGCGAGTACGACAAGCTGGCCCGCACCTGCGCGGTTGAGAAGGCCGCCTTCCCGCACTATCTGCTGCGGCTGACCGAACTGGAGTTACTGGACCGCGACCGACGCGCCACCGAACGCCGCATCCGGCAGGCGAAGTTCCCGGTCGTCAAGAGCCTCGACAGCTTCGACTTCCTCGCCATCCCCGCGCTCAACAAGACGCTGGTCCTCGAACTGGCGCGTTCGGAGTACATGGCCCGCAAGGAGAACATCCTGCTGCTCGGCAACAGCGGCACGGGCAAGACGCATATCGCCCTGGCGCTTGGTCTGGCAGCTTGCCAGCGCGGACACCGCGTCCGCTTCCTCACCGCCGCCGCGCTGGTCGGCGAACTGATCGAGGCCCGCGATGAGAAGTATCTGCGCCGCTTCCAAAAACAACTCTCAGCCCATGAGTTGCTGATCATCGACGAACCGGGATATGTGCCGCTGTCCAACACCGGCGCCGAACTGCTGTTCGAGACCATCAGCCAGCGCTACGAACGCGCCTCGACACTCGTCACCAGCAACCTGCCCTTCGACGAGTGGACCGAAATCTTCGGCTGCGAGCGGCTCACCGGCGCGCTGCTCGATCGCATCACCCACCACGTCCACATCCTGGAGATGAACGCCGACAGCTACCGCCTCAAGCAAAGCCGCCGTAAACGAGCCTGACTGCGCCGCCCCCCCCGACCAAACGCGCCCGGGGGGAGGAGGGTCGCCTCCACTACGCTCCGGCACCCTTCCTCCCCCGAAATGCCAACTCCTCACTGATCAGTGGCTCCCTTTTACTCCGCCACAGTGGTCTCCTTATTAACCGCCCTTGGCACCCCGTCTCGTCAGCCCGTGGCCAAGAACCCCGCCGATGGTCTGCGTTGACCTGCTCCTTCACGGTGTGGCCGGTGGCCCGGATCATCAACTCCATCTTCCAGAGATTCAACCTGGAAGGGGAAAACCGCACTCTCAGGGTCTTCACAGAAGCGGTTTCGAGTCACCGCCCGCCTCGCGCACTCTTTGACCCTGTCGGACGCATTTGTTATAACTGATTTCAAGCAGCCGCCCGGTTGCGAGTTTCCTGAACGTGATCCTGAGTAGCTCAATGGCAGAGCATTCGGCTGTTAACCGAAGGGTTGTAGGTTCGAGTCCTACCTGAGGAGC
>JAJYVB010000062.1 GCA_021792265.1 Deltaproteobacteria bacterium
CCATGGCCGTGACCGCCGCGAGCGCAAGCGCTGCAAGCCCGGACCAGACCAGAGGGTAAAGCGAATAATGATCGCTCACCCGGGCCACCACCAAGGCGATGTCGGCCGCCGTGCGCCGCTCGACGTCGTTGATTGCGGCATCGATGCGCTGACGCTCATCGGGGACCAAAGGACTCGACATGGTTCACCAGCTTCCCGAAGCGCCGCCGCCACCGAAAGATCCGCCGCCACCGGAGAATCCTCCGCTGTCCAACCCTCCGCCCCCGCCGGTGGAGTGAGCGCCGGTCGAGTAAGCGCTCGCGAGGAAAGCAAGACCCAGGGGATCACGAGAGGATCGCCCTGGTCTGAACAAGATGTACCCCTTGCGGCCCGGGTGATAGCGGAGGCCGATGAAGAATAGCATCAGAAAAAGAACTCCCTCGGCGCCAAACAACAAAATTCCGGCCCAGAAGATCGGGTCCCGCAGATTCCCGCCTCTGCCAGTGCTCCAGTCGAGGCCGGATTGGGGGGCAGTGCCGCCGCCCAGCACGGTTAATATGGAGCCAACGCCAGCTACTACCCCCGCGTTGAAATCGCCACGGCGGAAAGCGGGCAGGATATCGCGATCAATGACGATCCGGCTTTCTGCGTCGGTCAGCGTACCTTCAAGCCCATAACCCGCTTCAATCCGAACCTTGCGTTCGGCGGGCGCAATGATTACGAGCACGCCGTTATTCTTGTTCTTCTGACCGATGCCCCAGTAACGGCCAAGACGGTAGCCGAACTCCTCTATCGAGTAACCCTGGAGAGACTTGAGCGTTACCACCACCACCTGATCGCCGGTCGCCCGCTCTTGTCGAGCCAGCATTTCGGTGAGAAGGCTGCGGGTAGACGAACTAAGAATGTTCGCCTGATCGACGACGCGGCCCGTAAGCGCCGGAAACTTGGGCGCGGCGAGCACTGGCGCCGCGAGGAAGGACAGCGCGGCGAGGGCGGCCGATACGGCTCGTGCTATGCGTCGAGTCGTGCTGCGGCTCAGTCGCATCAGAACTTGACCTGCGGGACCCGCTCGGCCTGCCGTGCGACGGTGAAGGTCTGTCTCACTTTGAGCTTGGGATAGAGCAAAGCTGCCGTCCAGCGCCCGGGTATCGTTCTAAGCTCGGTGTTGTATTCCTGTACAGCGATGATGTAGTCGCGGCGCGCCACCGCAATGCGGTTCTCGGTACCCTCGATCTGGGATTGGAGAGCGAGGAAATTTTGATCCGACTTGAGTGCTGGATACCTTTCGCTAATTGCAAGGAGCCGGCTGAGCGCGGTATCCAGCGCGGCCTGGTTCTTCTCGAATTCACGGAACGCTTGCGGGTTCGATAGGATGTTCGGCGGTAGCTGCGTCCGGGTCGCCTTTGCGCGTGCCTCGGTGACCTGAGTCAGGACCTGCAGCTCCTGGTGCGCGTACCCCTTTACCGTTGCCACCAGGTTCGGAATAAGGTCGGCGCGGCGCTGATATTGATTCAGGACCTGGCTCCACGCCGCCTTGACCTGCTCATCGAGAGCCGGGATTTTATTGACGCCGCAGCCTGCGCTTCCGAGTATCAATAAGCCGAAGACCGCCACGCCGGCGAGCGCCGGAAGATGCCTGCGAGACATGAGACCGGTTCCCCCTCGCAATACCCGCTCAGCCGGACGGCTGTTAGCGGCGGGCGGGCCGAGCGGCCTTTTTTATCAGGGTGCTCGCTTTGCGGGCGTCGGCTTCGCTCTCGAAGCCCAGGATCGCCGAGAACCGCCGGCCTACGACCTGCGCGATAACCAGGCGAATGTTGATCCCCGCCCCGGAAATCGCCCCGGCGATTGCGCGGCCCAAACCCGGGCGATCGTCGCCCTCGACCAACAGGGTCGCAGTGGCATCGGCAGCAAGCCCCTGCCCGCGCGCCGCAGCCGTTACCTTGGCGCCAGTCACCGGATAGAGGTTGATTGCCGCGCGTCCCCCGCCGGGAAACGCGTAGCCGACCACCGCCTTGAAGTCGGCCCGCGCCTGGGCCAGCGGTTCGAGGATTTCGGCCAGCACGCCGGGACGGTCCTCGACTTCCTTACGCCAGAAAACCGCTTTCTTGACTGTCAGTGCCATGGCAGATCCTCCTTCGGGTCGAATTGGCGAAAGCCAAGAGCCGCACCATGCGCCGGGTATTCACTCCGATGCCTCGTGCGAACCGTGGTCGCGCCAGAGCGCGATTCCGCCCAAAAGCCCCTCTTCGTTGCCGACCACGCGGGTATCCGACGGAAGCTTGAAGCCGATGTAGCGCGCGTTGCCTCCGCCGATATACAGCCGGTCGTAGTTGAACGCTTTTTTGAGCTCGCCGATCGCCTCGCGCAAAAGTCGCTGCCACTTGGCGCGGCCTTTGCGCTTGAGCGCGCGATTGCCGAGTTCGTCCTCGTAGGTCTTACCCTTGTGAAACGGATGATGAGCCAGTTCGAGGTGGATGGGCCGACCGTCGATGAACAGCGTCGATCCGAAGCCCGTACCCAGGGTGATCGTCAGTTCGAGCCCCTTGCCCGAGACACATCCGAGGCCCTGAACGTCGGCGTCGTTTGCAACTCTGACCGGCACTTTGAGCTTCTTGGCCAGCCGGCGCTCCAGCGTGAAGCTGCTCCATCCTTTGCCCAGATTCGGCGCGCTGTAAACTACGCCGTCCTTGAGCACACCGGGAAAACCCACCGAAACGCGCTCGAACGCGCCGTGCATATTCGCTAGTTCCGCTATAATACGCGTTACTTTGCGCGGTGTTGCGTTCTTGGGCGTCCGTACACGCGTGCGCTCGTCCAGAGGCTTACCGTCCGGGTCGAGCACTTCGGCCTTGATTCCGGTACCGCCGACGTCAATCGCCAGCGTACGCGGCGTCCCTTGCCGCGAGCGACGTATCACTTTTACGCTGCCCTGCGCCATCGCAAACGTCCTTATGCGCTCGCACCGGCCGCGCTTGCCTGGATGCGGGCCTTATTGCCTCCGCTCGAACTAAGTTTTTTTATAGCGCAATCGCCGTATTGCGCAATCGCCGACCCTAGGAAAATCACGGTTGCGCTCGCGCGCAGAGGTCAACATGGAACAAAATCGTGAAAACCTATGAGGAAGTGCGCCATGGGGGAGTGGCTGGAGCGGTTCTTCAAGTTGCGCGAACTCGGCACCACCTGCCAACGCGAAATGATCGGAGGTTTCACCACTTTTGCCACGATGTCGTACATCATCGCGGTCAACCCGGCGGTGCTGAGCGCGGCGGGCATCCCACCCGGGCCCTCGATGGTGGCGACGGTTCTGACCGCGGTCTTCGGGACGCTCGTAATGGGGCTTTACGCCAACCGCCCCTTTGCCGTAGCGCCGTACATGGGCGAGAACGCCTTTATCGCGTACACGGTGGTGCGCATGCTCGGCTATCGATGGCAGACGGCATTGGGCGCCGTGGTGCTCGCGGGCGTGCTTTTCTGCATCCTGACGGTCGCGCGGGTGCGGCAATGGCTGGTTGAAGCGATACCGTCAGGATTGCGCTACAGCTTTGCCGCCGGGATCGGCCTGTTCGTCGCATTTGCCGGCTTGAACGAGATGGGTATCGTGACCGCGGGCGCGGCCGGCGCACCGGTGCGCATCGGCCAGCTCCGTTCGCCCGCGGCGATGCTCTCGGTGGGATGTTTCCTGCTCATTTCGATCCTGACGCTCTGGCGCGTTCCCGGTGCGATCCTTTTGGGAATCGTCGCAGGAACCCTCGCTGCCTACGGCCTCGGGGTGGCACACCCGCCACGCCTGTGGTTCGGGCTGCCGCCCGACCCGCGGCCGATCCTGTTGAGCGCCGACCTGCGTGGCGCGCTTAGCTGGGGCTTCTTCGGCATCCTGCTGACAATCTTCGTGATGGCGCTCATAGACACCCTTGGCACCTTGGTTGGCGTTTCGGAGCGGGCGGGACTGCTCGATGAACGCGGCCATCTGCCGCAGATCGAGAGGGCGATGCTCGCCGACGCCCTGGCCACGACATTCGCTGGACTGGTCGGAACGACCACGGCCGGTGCCTATGTCGAGTCGGCCGCGGGCGTGGGAGCAGGCGCCAGGAGCGGATTGAGCTCCGTAGTCGTTGCATCGCTGTTCAGCGCCTCGCTCTTCTGCGCTCCATTCGTCACTTCAATACCCGCATCCGCCTATGGGCCGGCGCTCGCGCTGGTAGGAATGTTGATGGTGGCGCCGGTGGTACGCATCGATTTCGCCGACTTCACCGAATCGGTTCCGGCACTCACGGTGATTGCGCTTATGAGCTTCACTTACAACATCGCGATCGGGATCACGGCCGGTTTCGTGCTCTACCCCGCTTTCAAGTTCGCGGCAGGCAGGTACCGCGAGGTTCGCCCCGGGCTTTGGGCGCTCGGATCGCTGTCGGCGTTATTTTTCATCTTCTATCCATACCGCTAAGCTCGGGGAGCCTTCGGGTGGATTTTGCCGGGGAGGACAAACCGTGGACCAGAAGCTTCAGAACCGTCTAGCAGCGCGCTTTCTAAGGCTCCATCGCGGACCGCAGATCTTGATACTCCCCAACGCGTGGGACGCCGCCAGCGCGCGGATTTTCGAAGCTGCCGGCTTCGCTGCGATAGCCACCACGAGCGCCGGCGTGGCCTGGTCGCTTGGCTATCCCGACGGCGAAGCGATCGGGAGCGGCGAGATGGCCGAGGCTATCGGCCGCATCGTCCGAGCCGTTGCGCTCCCGGTCAACGCTGATATCGAGGCGGGTTACGGGCCGACGGCGAAGGATGTCTCCCACACCGTCCGCAGCGTCGTGGAGGCAGGCGTCGCCGGCGTCAACCTCGAGGACCGCGCGTATGGCTCACCGATGCCGCTTCGCGAAATGGATGAACAAATCGACCGGCTTGAGGCTGCGCGCGAGGCGGCCCACTCTGCCGGAGCGCGCCTTGTGCTTAACGCGCGCACCGATGTTTTTCTTGCGCACGTCGGCGCGGAACGCGAGCGTCTTGCCCATGCGATTCGCCGGGCCAACGCCTACCGGGAAGCTGGCGCCGACTGCCTGTTCGTGCCCGGCGTGCACGACCGCAAAACCATCGCCGTCCTAGCACGCGAGATTGCAGGACCGCTAAATATCATGGCCGCGCCCGGATGCCCGTCGGCGCCCGAGCTGCAACGCCTCGGCGTCGCGCGCGTAAGCGTAGGCGGCGGACCGATGCGCGCGTCGATGACGCTTATCGGACGGCTTGCGGCTGACCTGAAGAATCGCGGCCGTTTCACGCTCTTTGCCGGACGCAGCGTTATCACCCATCAGGAGGCAAACCGCCTGATGGCGCCGCGCGCGCGCCGGCCGGCGCGCTAACCTGTTACCGGCGGCAAGGTCCCGGGTGCTAGTCAGCCTTCGGTTTGGCCGGCGCCTTGGCGTTGGGCGATGCCGGGTTCGACGCGGTTTTCGCCTGGGCAAGTTCTTCGTTGATCAGCGCCTCGAACACCGGGGCTGGTTGAGCGCCTGAGAGCGGACGTCCGTTTATGAAGAAACCTGGCGTACCGTCAACTCCCAGCTCTCGTCCCTGCGCGATGTCCTTGTCGATGGCAGCCTTGTATTTGGCGTGATCGAAGCAACTATTGAACTTCTTGGTGTTGAGCTTAAGTTTACCCGCAAGCTGCTTTAGGTCCTTTGGGGCGAGCTTGCTGGGATCGGCAAAAAGCGCGTCATGGTAGGGCCAGAACTTGCCCTGTTCGCCCGCGCAGCGCGCGGCCTCCGCGGCGCCCATTGCGTACGGATGCATCGACAACGGAAAATCCAGATAGACCAGCCGCACCTTGTTGCCGTATTCGTCGCGGACCTGGCCCAGCGTAGCCTCGGCACGCTTGCAGTACGGACACTGGAAGTCCGCGAACTCAGCGATCGTGACGGGCGCGTTACCAGCACCAAGGGCGGGATTTCCGGAGGTCTCCACGTTGAAGCGCAGCGGCTTCAGCATCACTTTGACGGGATACTTGCGCCGTAGCTTGCCGAGCAGTGCGTCGCGCCGATCGTTCGCCTGCCGGTGTTCCAGATACGCGATTATCCGCGGCTTTATCTGCTCGAAGGGTTGCGGGATCTGGGCCTTGTGGCGGTCGTAGAACTGCTTGGCGTCCTGGTCGCTGACCTTGGAAGCTCCGCCGAGCTTCCGCTTAAGATATTCGTCCGGGCTCAGACCGGCCTTCTTCGCCGCCTGCGTGATGAGGTAATCGTCGGCGACCTGCATGATCGCCCGGCGGCGAAGCTGGTAAAGGCGGTTCTGCCAAGCCATTATCTGCGGCTTTAGCTCGGCGTCGATGTCCGCCTCGGTTATGGGATGGTTGCCTACCGTCGCCACCGTCGGGTTGTTCTTGGAATCGGAAGACGCCGCGTAAGCCCTGGTGCCAGCCAATGAGGCCGCAGCTATGAGCGCCAGCGTCAGTACGTAACGCGCCGTCGCCGTCGATCGGCTGGCGCACAAACCCGCGTTCCTGTTTTCGTGCATCTCGAATAGTCCTCTCCACGTCGGCCCGCTGCCGTCCTCGCGCAAGTTTTATCATTCGGTGCGTCCCGGGTCATCCGCCCGTTGCGTCCTCGGAGTCGTGGCCGGCCCCAGTGTCGAGCGCCACGCTTACGACCTGCTGCGAGGGGCGTGATGGAGCGAGCGCACAAGCCAAAGAAAACGGACACGCCCGCTTGCATGGACCCGGCCGCGCGCCTTGCAGCTTGAGCCGCGTTCCGGCGCCGGCTCGGTTTTCAACGGCCACTGGCCTACACGCGCGGTAGCAAACCACACGCGCGTAGCCCGACCGACTCCCCTGCCGGTATTCCTATCTTCTTGCGCTAGTGTAAGGAACAAGATGCTGGCGAGAGCAACCTTGAAGATGCCTACCACCAGAACCAGCAGAAGGAGCTGCGTAGCGTTATCCGCAAGCGATGGGACGAAGGCCAGCGCCGTACCGGCAAACAGGATTGCAAGCACGAAAAAGCCGCCCACACCAATGATAACTGGCCGCGGAAACTCGATGCCGGCCAGCCGAACTGTACGCTCCCGGCGCCGTCTAAGCGAAAGGCGCCCGCGCTCGATAGAGACCACACTTGCCATACGCGTCCGCGTCGCGGTTCCGGCCCGCGCCATGGAAGTGGTGAGAGAATACCACAATCGGCCGCGTTCGGGACCAGGACCTGACTCACGAAAGCTTCGATTGGCTTCGTCACGGCGATTTACGCCGTCATGATGAGCCAAGCGAAGCATCGGCGCTAAGCGATCCACGCGCGAGGTCAAATGAACTCGGCGTCTCGCTTGAAACAGATCGACCGGATTTCTGTTGTGCTAAGGTCACTCCTAGGCGGGACGCCGGTGGAGCGCCAGTTTGCTTGACGCTCGCCCTGACCGCCTCGTAGAGTCGCAGAAGGATACAGCGCCGGGGCACGGGCCGAGGTTTGATAGCGTTCTGGACGCGGCGCTATGCAATTGGCGGGAGGCGGAGGACGATGAGGTTTTCTTCGTTGGCAATGGTTTTGGGGAGCTTGGCGCTGTTGGCGTGGGCTGGAGGCACTAGCGCAGCGGATCTGAATAAGACCGTGGCAGGCAGTTTCACGTACGGGTTTTCGGGCTACGAACTGGTAACGCCCGCCGAGTCGAGCACGCTGCGGCTGGACCTCAAAGGAATAGGCGCGGTAACCGCCGACGAACAGGGTCATTTGAACGGGAACGTGACCTTCACCGCAACCGACCCGGAGCTTCCGCCCGCTCCGTCAACGACCCTCGGGGCGGTTTGCATCGGCAATCTCGTCGGCACTTACGGGATCAACGCCTATGGGTCGGGCGTGGTAACGCTCAACTTCAGTCCCAGTTCGCCGCCCGCCCCTGGCGTCGGGGCGCAGAACGCGTGCGTGGCCTCGGTGACCGCGCTTAACTGCGAAGTAGTGTTACCGGCTGTACGACCGCAAGCGAAGGCGCTCAAGTTAAGCGAGATACGATGCGTGGCGAGCAGCGTATCGTCCTCGGACTCCTCGGTCTCAATAAACGCTGCCTCGTTTACAGCGGATTTAGAGCGGGCAGTCGTTCTTCGAAATCGCAGTGGATTCGGGCGGTGAATGGGTCTGGCTGGCTTACCGAGAGGTTCGAACTGGGCGTGGTGGCGGACCGTGAAGCCTCGCCGTCAGGCCGGCACTGAAGGCTCGACGCACTCAGGGCCGCCACGCTAGAGGAGCGATGAAGGCACAGATGTCCGAGATGTCCGGCGAGCGGCTTTATTTGGGTGCGGGGATCCTGTTGTTGCTTGTTGCGCTGATGGCCGGCCAGGGGTGCGCCGGTGGCCAACCGGCTGCGGTTGCGCCTGAAACCGCAGCGCCCGCACTTACCAACGGTGCGCCGGCTGGTGCGGGTGAGTCCGCTGTGTCCAAGCCTCAGGGCACTCCCAGCTTCGCTGGCGTGTGGGAAGGGACATCGACCGCCATTTGCAACGCGTTGATGCCCGGGTACGGCTTTAACACCCGATGCCACGCCATCAACCAGATCAGGTTCACGATCCTGCAGCACGGCACGGAGGTCAAAGGCGGATACCGATGCGACTTCGGCAACATGAACTGCCGCAACATGAACGACACCGGGCAGGTTACCGGTTCAGCTTCGGGCAACCGCCTGCAAATCAGAGTTTTCCTGCCCGACGGTACGAGTTGCCTGTTCCGAGGCCAGCGCAGGGGTAAGCTGATGGTTGGCGGTTACTCCTGCTACGGCGGCGGCGGCCTGCTGGAACAGGGAAACTTCAACGTCCAGTGGATGTACTGAACGAGCGCCTCGACCAGCGCTAGGGCGGTTGGGTCACGATGCGCAGCCGGCTACGCATTGCTGCTCCGCTGACACAGACTGCTAGCCAGGTCGTCCCCAAGGCAAGACCCCCTAGTACACCGCTCAAAGGCTCCGTGCGATAGAGCGCTCCCAGCGCAACCAGGATCAGGAGATAAACGAACGCCACGGTGCCGAGCGTCTGCAGACGCCAGTCGCGCACGGAGCTCATCGCGAAGTACCACAGGATCCCGTAGGCAGCCACCGTCGCGCTCAGCGTTACACTGGGAAAGCCGGCAAAGCCGTGGACCAGCATCGCGCTGGGAACGTAGGGCTTGAACCCCGCAAACAACATCCGCATCCCGAGCCCGATGGCGTAACCGCCGGCCACCGCAACAATCACCGTAAGCGCCGCCAAGGGCTCGCACAGGAACCCAAACACGACCGCACCCGCCACGGCGCAAGACGCGACCACTTCCGGATTGCCCGGCATCGCCGCAGCCGCCATTACGGCGTCGAGCGCCGGCGTGCGCAGCGCCGCGAGCGACTGGCGCACTGCCTGATCGACGCTCACCAGCGGGTCCTGGGCGAACAGATCCTGCACAACCGCGCCGAACAACCAGAGGCCGAGAACAATCACGGCCAGCCCCATTGTCAGATGAAGTCCCAGGTACCCGGTTGGAGAAAAGCGCGCACTGACAAAATCCCAGAGCGGTGCAAGCCGCATGCCCCAGCGGCGTTCGAGCGGTTCCGCGGCCAGCCGCTGCCAAAGCGCCAGAAGCGTGTCGCGCCGGGCGAGCGTAAAACGCCACAGCCAGATCATCGCGCCAGTGAAGACAACCATCAGCGCAATCCCGCCGCCCATGAAACGTGCTGCCTGCATCACCAGCGGCCAGTCACGGCCCAGAACATAGCCCAAACCAACCATGACGCCGCCCCATGAAAGCGCTGCCAGCGCTGCCATAAGGACGAACCGTCCGGGCGCCATCCCAGACAGTCCGGCGAAGAACGGGATAAGCGCGCGTCCTACGGCGAAGAAGCGGCCGGTGAATACGCTGGCGGAGCCGAAACGGGCGAAATAAGTTTCCAGCCACTCCCGATTGCGCTGGTAATGGCGGCGCGCGTAAGCAAAACGCGTCAGCATCCCGGCACCCCATCGCTCTCCGATAACGTAGCCCAGCACGTCGCCGCTCATCGCGCCTGCGGCCACAACGACCAGAGCCAGGTAGGGATTGAGGATCCGCGCGCCCGCCAATGCCCCGGCCATTATCGCCACTGTTTCGCCCGGCACGAACAAACCCAGGAACGCCGCCGACTCGAGGGTTACCACGACAAAAATCGCGATCGGGACCCAGGGGCCTGCCGAAACCGCCATCGCTGTTAACGATTCAACCATTACCGCCAAAGTTTACCCCTTGTCGCACCCTCCGTGCGTCTCCGTAAGGCACCTCCGCACGTATGGGAATCTTTTTGCAAGGGTCTCAGACGACTTTCCCGCCGGACGGGTGGCCGCCCTCGAGCGTCTGCCAGCGCGTTAGGGGTAACGAGCCCGAGGGTCTGCGGCGCGCTAAATCCGTTCAAACGGCCAAATGCGGACCCCGCGCCCAATACATACACAGCTTGCGTTGGCCGCCCGCAACGTTTAACCTTGGCGCGGATTCCGATGGGACGCGCCGCGGTCGCAATTTGGTTATGCGTCCTCTTGTTGGTACCGCTTGGAGGATGCAGCGAGCGTACGGTGCCAAGCGGTGAGGATTTCTACACCCAAGGGAATTACTATTATTCCCAAGGGCAGTTCCACGGCGCCGTCGAGAACTACCAGCATCTAATCGACCAGTATCCGTTCAGCCCCTACGCCGAGGAGGCAGACCTAAAGATCGGCCTCTCTTACTACCGCCAGGGCGACTATGCGGAAGCCGCAGCGTCCCTCACGGACTTTGAGCAGATGCATCCGACGAGCAAACGGCTGGAGCTCGCCGAATACTACCTGGGCATGACGCAGTTTCGCCAGATGGGACGCGCCGATCGCGACCAGAGCCATACGGCCGCCGCTCTGCAGCAGTTCGAAAAGCTGGAGCAACGCTTCCCCGAGACTTCTCTTGCCGCGCTGGCTCGGGAACGAATTGGGATCTGCCGCGACCTCCTGGCCCGCCATGAGCTGCTAATCGGTGACTTCTACCTCGACAAAGCCAATTACAGCGCCGCCGAGTCGCGCCTGGCTGAGTTGGTTGCCGACTATCCCGACGCTCCGGTAGCGCCCAAGGCGCTCTACCAGCTCGCGGTGTCGCTCGAAAAAGAGGGCAAAAAGTACTCGGCGGCCGAGGCCTTCGCCGCCCTTGAGAAACACTATCCCGCTTCCACCTACGCCCCAAAGGGCAAGCAAGGGCTGGCAAGCCTCAAGCAGCCGGTGGAAAGCGAGGAAGACCCCCTGCAATTGGTGCTGATAGAAAGCGGTTTCGGCTCATCCCGCAACGACGGCGCGCAAGGGCTAGCCGCAGCGCCGGAGGCGGGTGGCCAGGCAGCCGATCCAGCTGCTTACGGAGCCAACGGCCTGCCGATTCTTAAGCGGCCCGCGACCGCAGAAGCTTCAACCAAGACTGGTCCGGCCACCCTCAAGGACATCCGGCTCTCGTCTGCCGACCCCCCCATGTCAATCATCCTGGACCTAACCGGCCCCGTGAAGTACGACAAGCAGTTGAAGAACGGCGACGGCTATTCGCGACTGAGGTTGCACCTTTTTAAGGCGAGCACGGCTGCCGGGCTCGATCGCCACCTGACCTTCGACCGGTCGATCTTCCGGGACTGCGACGTCGAAAGCGACGCTTCAAGCACCACGGTCACAATTAATACCGAGCCGGTCAGTCGCTACGCGATTGTTCCCTTGGACGATCCGCCGCGCCTGCTGGTGACTTTCACGCCTGAGGCCGGAATCCCCCCCACCAGCACCGCAGCCAACGGCGGATGAAGACCTGAAGGCGCTCAACTGAAGATTTGGTCGAAGCGCAGCCCGGCGAATTCGAGCACCGCGTCGCAGTAAACGCGCAAACCCCAAAAGAAGCCGTCTATCGGGATCCGTTCGTCGTTGCCGTGGTATAGAGAGCCGAACGGCGTCTCGGGCAGCAGACGCACCGGCGAGAAGCCATAGCACACCGCGCCCAGGCGTGCGTAAAACTTGCTGTCGGTAGCCCCGGGAAGCATCCACGGTATGGCCTTGGCGCCGGGATCGCCCGCTTCCAGGCGCGTTGCCAGAATCTTGAACAGCGGGGTGTCGATGGGCCATTCGACGGGCTCGCCTTGTTTGATGACCTCCAGAGCCGGCTCCGGGCCGACGATTTCCGTAAGTTCGCTCAAGAAGCTCGCCGCGCTTTCGCCGGGCAGAATCCTTCCGTCCAGAACAGCGCTGGCTTCGCCCGGAATAACGTTGTCCTTGTAGCCCGCCTGCAACATCGTAACCGCGACCGTGTTGGCAAGCAGCGGGCGTAAAAACGTCGGTGCTCCGTTCGTTTCGAAGCCCAGTTCCCGCAGGGTCGTCGCCATAAGCCGCGTGGTCCGCCCGCGCAGGCCGGCTCGTGTCAGCCGCTCGACCAGCATCGCCATCCGTACTATCGCGGTGTCAGGCCGCGGCATCGAGCCGTGTCCGGGCTCACCGCGCACCGTCATGCGGACCGTGACGAAACCCTTCTCGGCGGCCTGCACCGGGTAGAATCGCCGCCCGCCCATGTGCATCGTGAAGCCGCCACTCTCGTTGAGCACGTAACCGGCACGGATGAGGTCGGGGGCGTGGTCCACCAGATAACGCGCACCATGCTGCGAGCCCGCCTCTTCGTCTGCAACTGCAGCGATGATCAGGTCGCGCGACGGTGTCACTCCGACGCGACCGATTGCCAAGGCCAGAACCAGATCCATGGCGCACTTGGCCTTCATGTCGACCGTGCCGCGGCCCCACACGCAACCGTCGGCTATTTCGGCACCAAAGGGCGCGCGGCTCCAGCGCGCCAGCTCGACCGGAACAACGTCGGTATGCGAAGAAAGCATTAGGGGTGGCGCCGCTGGATCGGCGCCGGAAATACGAGCAATCAGGTTGGTACGGCCCGAAACCGGCTCAACCAGGGCGGGCTTGAGCCCAACCTGGTTCAGGACCGCGGCCAGGTAATCGGCCGCCCTGCGCTCGTTACCGGGCGGATTCGTCGTGTCGAGTCGGACTAGCGCTCGCAGATGGTCGAGCGCCTCCTGCTTAAAACTCTCCCATGGTGTTCGCATCACCGAGTCCCCGCGCAAAGCCCCGTCAGCAGAGCCTAGCAGCAACGGTGCCGCAAGCGGAGCGTGCCACGCCCGCCATGCCCTGGTCAAAGGATCTGACCTATCCCTCCTACGCTGAGCGGAAGTAACGGCCCGATCCTGGCCCCCAACTGTAATCTCTCCCAAGGGCCGAGAACTAAAGGAAGGAAGCCGGTTTTTTGCTGAGTGCTGCGCGCCAATCTCTCTGCTGCGTCGAAATCTTCGGTTTCTCGACGCCTTTACAAGGAAACGTACCGGGTCAACGTACTTTTAGGCCGTCTTTTTAGGATTAGGGCGCGCAGGAGCGTCACATCATGCCGGCGGGCAACCTGCATGATTCGTAGCAGCACTTTCGCGAAAATCGGCAATCCCTGCCCAGAGACGCTAAATCGCGCAACCGGCAGTAAGTTTGGCGGTGGACACGTGAGGTCTCGCTCCAATAATTTTAGCTAGTGGACCGCGGTTCGATGAGCGCACCCGGGATACGCGAGCGGCTGGCGGGTCAACTTTCCCGTAGCGC
>JAJYVB010000063.1 GCA_021792265.1 Deltaproteobacteria bacterium
AAGGCGCTCTCCGTCAACCGGTTGACGAGGCGGTTGACACTTGAGCGGCGGTTGATGTGCGGTGGTTGACGCCGTTGCGGTTGACGACCGGAGGCCAAAATCAAACGATGTTATTTGAGAACGCGCGACAGAAGCGGCGCTAGGGCGGACCAGCGCATTTCCCTCCATCAAGGTCTTAGGAGCGTGTCACTTCGGCTGATAATTTCGGTAGCTGCAGCCAATTTCTCGCGTTTCAAGTCGAGGCGGTTGATTTTGCGGGGGACAAGTCGATGGCCAGCAGCTTTTGCTTGTTTTGATCTTGCCTATTGCGGGCAGTCGCGCATTGTAAAAAGCGCAGCGCAAATGCTTCTGCACACCTTTTGCAGATCTTCTGCTACGCTCCGGCTGATGGGCGCCGACGTTATCGCTGGTTGCCAGCCGCAGAGGCCACCATTGCCCAAGCGGGCGCAGTGCGAGCGGCGTATTGTGCTGGTTCGGGGCAGGCAGCCTCGCCCAGCACACAACGAGGCGCTGGGACTCTGAGGTTCGGGCGTGGAGTTGGCCGACTTCCGTCGCATTCACGCTCGGCTGATCCACAAGCTCTGGACACAGTCGGACGCCATGCGTTGGAGCGTGGATGAGACAGAATTCACGTCCACGCTGTTCGGTTCTACCGCCGCAAATGTCGCCCTGGATGCGCATCCCGGCGAAGTCGAAGCGTATCTTGAATCCCTGCGGGCAGAGGATCTGGCGCTTGCTTGCGGATGTCGACGTGGCGATGAGGGCGCGTGGCATCACTTCGTCGAGCACTATCGGCCCGCAATGTATGCTGCAGCGCGCGCGATCACGCGCGACGAATCGACGGCGCGCGAGCTTGCCGACTCGCTTTACTCCGATCTTTTCGGAGCCGGCGGCGGCGCGCGACGCCCCTTGTTAGACTATTTTCACGGGCGCAGCTCGCTTGCGACCTGGCTGCGCGCAGTGCTGACCCGCCGCCATATCGACGCGATGCGCGCGGCCCAGCACAAGCGCCCGCTCGATCAGGAGGCCGCCGCTGCGATTCCTGACCCGCACGACGACCCGCCCGACCCGGACCGGGCGCGGCTGATGACCGCGATGAAGCACGCGGTTGAGTCGGCGCTTGCAGCACTTAAGCCGCGAGACCGGCTGAGGCTTGCGATGTATTACGTTCAGGAGCTGAAGCTCGTGCAGATCGGGCGGCTGATGAACGAGCATGAGTCGACGGCGTCGCGCAAGCTCGAACGCTCACGCTCCCGCCTCAAGAGCGAAATCGAATCCGCGCTGGCGCGCGCCGGCCTGAGCGCCGACGAGGTTGCGCTCTGCTATGAGTACGCCGTGCGAGAATGGCCGTTCGATCTGACCGCCGCGCTAACTGCGGAGCCCGACAAGAAAATCGCGCCGGATCGTTCTATTCAAGGGAGGACACTTGGCTGACGCGCACGACAAGGCGTTTGACGCGACGATAGAGCGGGCGCTCAAGGGCGAGGCCGGCGCAGGGGAATGCCCCGACGTCGGTGTTGTCGCTGCGTACGTCGAGCGCGCCCTCGGTGCGGCGGAGGCCTCTGCGTTCGAGGCGCATGCAGCGCGATGCGTCGCGTGCCAGGCCGTGATGGCCGCGATGGTGCGCGCGGAAGATTCGGCAAGCGTCGTTCCGGCGCGCCGTCCGCTATGGCGCAACTGGCGTTTCATTTTCGCGCCCGCTCTTGCAGCCGTTGCTGCGGTCGCGCTCGTGATTGCACTGCGGCTCGCGCCGCCGGGCCGAAGCAATAAGCCCATGCAGCGGGCTGCGGGCGCGCCGATGTCGCAGCGCGCCGTGGAAGCTCCCCACGCGGCTATGGCCATACCTGCGGCGCCCGCCGCGCCCGTTCCTGCTGCCGCCAGTTCCGCTGCCAAGCGTAGGCAGTCGTTGCTCGCCGAGTCGTCGGGCATTATGTCCGAAGCCGCCGGTGCGCGGTCAGGCAAATCGCGACCTTTCGTGCAATTCCTTGCGAAGTCTGAAGTGGCCGGCATCCGACCGCGTAGGGCTGCGCGGCCCCGAGTCGCCGCCGGAGAACGGGCCAGGCCGGAGTTGACAGCGCCGATCGTGATATCGTCGCCCGACGGGCGTATGATGTGGCGCATCGGGCCGGGCTCGCAAATCGCCCGCGCTGAGATTCCATCACCTCGGCCGGCTGCCCAGACACCGATCCCGCAGGTTGGTGGAACCGTTGCAGAGCAGACAGCCATTCCCGGTGCAGCCGCTGGCAGGGCCGTCGCCAGCCAGCCCGCGGTGACGGCCGCCGGACCCTCAGCCCGGACGCCGCAAACTCGCAGTCGTTTCGAGAGGCTTCAGACCAAACCGTCCTGGCGCGAGCTCGATAGCGGTGTCGAGACCGACTTGCTGGCGGCGTCATCTCCTGCCAACGACGTGTGCTGGGTGGTGGGCCGCGACGGGACCGTCATTATTACCGTCGACGGAATCCATTGGCACCAAATACGGTCGCCGGTACGGGCCGACTTGGTCGCAGTGCATGCAACCAGCCTGTTTGCGGCCGAAGTCGTCACGGCTGACGGCCGCAGATTTGCCACCACTGACGGCGGCAATACCTGGAAGACGGCTACCGTCCGCTGATGACAATAGGGCGAGAATCGCCTTAACCCTCCTTGTCTGACTAATAACGTCGACTTTCTCTCCCTTGCCCTAGCGGGCGGGTAGAGGTCCCTCGAAGTTAGCCCGCTACCGAAACCGGCTAGCCTTAGCTGGGCGCTGCAAGAAAGACCGATTGTCACGTTCTAAGGGTGAGGTGGCGCGCAATGAAGCTCCAAGCACTCATCGTGATCATCTGTCTGCTGACCGTTGCGCCTGTGGCGCATACCGAGCCTCTTTCCCGCGGGAAAGTGCCCAAGCCGCTTCGTCCGTGGACCGATTGGGTGCTGTGGGGTCATCGAGATCAGCTCTGCCCGATGGTGCAGAACGGTGCAGATGCACATCGTTGCCTTTGGCCCTCGCGCCTGATTCTGGCCGTCGGCGAGACCGCGGCTCGGTTTTCACAGGACTTTCGCGTCTACCGTCAGACATTCGTGATGCTTCCCGGCGATCGAACTCGTTGGCCACTTGACGTGCGCGTCGATGGCAAGCCGGCGCCGGTTATACGTCACAACGGAATTCCCGCCGTCTATCTAGAGGCTGGACGCCACACGGTCGAGGGTTCTTTCACGTGGGACCACATGCCGCAGATTCTGCCGGTGCCTGCGGAGACCGGGCTTATCTCACTGACTGTCGACGGCAAGCCGGTTGATTTCCCGAATCGGGAGTTAACCGGCCAACTCTGGCTGCGCAGCGCCGCTGTGCCGGCAGCTCCGGAGGGGCTCGAAGTGGAAGTCCAGCGCCGCGTGGTCGATGAGGTGCCGCTCTTGCTCGTAACTCGCATCGAACTCGACGTCTCGGGCAAAGACCGTGAGGCTACGCTGGGCAAGGCTCTTCCCGACGGATTTGTCCCGATGCTGCTGCAGAGTCCGCTGCCTGCTCGCGTCGAGCCTGACGGCCGGTTGCGGGTACAGCTGAGGCCTGGAACCTGGACGCTCGATCTAACGGCGAGGCACGAGGGGCCCTGCAACTCGCTGTCGATGCCCGCTACCGACCCGCCGTGGCCCGCGCAGGAAGTATGGGCATTCGAGGCGCACAACGATCTGCGAGTGGTTTTGGTCGAGGGGGTCAGGGCGGTCGATCCGAGTCAGACCCGGCTCCTGCCACAATGGCGTCGATTTCCGGCGTTCCTGATGCAGCCCGGCAAGGTGATGCATCTGGTCGAGAAACGCCGTGGCGACGCCGATCCGGCGCCCGATCAGTTGAATCTTGAACGCACACTCTGGCTCGACTTCAGCGGCCACGGGTACACGGTCCGCGACAGCGTCTTCGGGACGATGAGTAAGAGCTGGCGGCTGGAGATGACACCGCGCCAGCAGCTCGGCCGTGTCGCTATTGGGGGCGTCGAGCAGGTCATAACGCGCCGCAATGGCGTGCCGCTCTCCGGCGTTGAGATTCGTCAAGGGCAACTCCAAATGAGGGCTGTCAGCCGGATCAACAGCCCAATCACTCGCCTTCCGGCTGTCGGATGGGACCACGACTTCCAGTCGGTATCGACGACCCTGAACCTGCCTCCCGGATGGCGGCTGTTTCGCGCGTCGGGGGTGGACGATGTCTCCAGGAGCTGGATAACCGATTGGACGGTGCTCGAAATCTTTCTGGTGCTTATCACCGCGACGGTAGTTTACCGGATGTGGGGTCCCGCTTGGGGGCTTGCAGCGCTGCTGACGCTGGCGCTGACCTACCCCGAGTTCGGCGCGCCGAAATGGATCTGGCTCGCACTGCTTGCGGGAGAAGCGTTCGAACTGATCCTGCCTAAGGGGCGTGGCAGATGGGTGATTCAAGCTTACCGGCTGGCTGCCGCCGCTGCTTTTGTACTAATCGCGGCCCCATTCATGGTCGATCAAATCAGAACCGCGATTTACCCGGCACTGGAGTTTCAGCGGACGCTTAACTTCCCCGAGAATTTGCTGAAGGCCAAGGAGGAGGCGGCGCAGGCATTCGGAGTGGGAAGGGCAGCACCGGCAGGAAGGTTCACGGAACGCTGGTTGCGCCCGCAACTAATGCACCGCGAAGCCGCGGTTGGGCAAGCGATCACGCCCATGGCTGCTTCACGCGGAATCGCGGGCGCGCTCGCGGGAGGCGAGTACCGCGCGGCGAGACCCCCATCACCCGCCGCTTACAGCTACGCAGCGATAGACCCTAACGCAATTATCACGACCGGTCCGGGAGTGCCGCGATGGAGATGGCATTCGATGGTGCTCACCTGGCGCGGTCCGGTGCAACGCGGGCAACAGATTCATCTGTGGCTACTCTCTCCGTTTGTGAATTTTCTGCTCGGCTTTTGTCGCGCGGGACTGATTGCGCTCCTGGCGTTTCGCGTTCTCATCTCGATGCGCCCCACGAGCCGATCGCTGCCGCGGTCCGCTGCGACCGTTGCCGCAGTGCTCGCGCTTTTTATCCTCGCGCCCTCTCTCGCGCCACAAGCTCGCGCCGAGTTCCCGTCCGACAGGCTGCTCTATGAGCTTCAGCGCCGCCTACTCGAAAATCCGGACTGCGCCCCGAGATGCGCCTCGATACCGCGGATGCGGATCGAAGTGCGGCCGTCCGCGCTAGTCGCGCGGATCGAAATCGACGCCGCCGCCAATGTAGCAGTTCCGCTGCCGGAGAGCGCCAACGGTTTCCGTCCGGCGCGTGTGACACTCGATGGCAAGAATGCCCAAGCGATTGCGCGTACCCAGGACGGGTTCCTGTGGCTGCTGGTCCCGCCAGGCAAACATCAAGCGCTGATGGAAGGCCCGCTGCCCCAAGTTGACTCGCTCGAAATCCCGTTGCCTCTTCGGCCGCATCGCCTCAAGGTTTTTGCCGCGGGATGGAGCGTTGAAGGAATTCATGACAACGGCGTTCCGGAGAACGTCATTCGGCTGGTTCGACAACTCAGTCCAGGGGCAAAACGCAACGCATTACAGCCCGGCGAACTTCCCCCGTTCGTAAGCGTCACGCGCCTCATCCATCTCGGCCTGGAATGGGAAGTCGATACGATGGTCGAGCGGGTGACGGCGAGCGGCAGCGCGATTACGTTGCAAGTTCCGCTGCTGTCGGGCGAGTCGGTGACCACACCCGGCATGCACGTCGAAAACGGCAAGGTTGTGGTGAGCATGGCGGCGTCGATGCAGGCCGTCCAATGGCATTCAACTCTCGAAGTCGCGCCCTCAATCGCATTGAAGGCGCCGAATTCCGTGCCATGGACCGAAATATGGCGTCTCAACGCAGAGCCGATGTGGCATGTTGAGCTGAGTGGAATTCCGGAGATCTATCGAGCCCCAGAAGAGGGCGTGGACAGGGTTCGCGAATGGCGGCCGTGGCCTGGCGAGGCGGTTCTGGTGGCGGTCACGCGGCCCAAGGGAATCGCCGGGCCGACACTTACGATTGATTCCAGCCGGCTCAAGATGAATCCGGGGCCTCATGCCGCCGACGTGGCACTCACGCTGGAGGCACGCAGCAGCCGGGGAGGCCAGAAGAGCTTCGTTCTTCCTGCGCGGGCACAACTGCAATCCGTCACGATAAACGGCGCCGTACAACCGATCCGCCAGGAGAAAGAGACCGTGATCGTTCCGATCGTGCCCGGCCGACAGACGATCGAAATCTCATGGCGCGAGCCGCGTGGAATCGGGCTCCGAGTTGCGACGCCGGGAATCAAGCTCGACGCACCAAGCGTCAACGCGGACACGATTATCAATATGCCGACGGACCGATGGACGCTGTTCGTGGCGCCGGCCATCCTCGGCCCCGCGGTACTTTTCTGGGCCCTGCTGCTGGTCTTTGCACTGGCCGCGATCCTGCTCGGGAGATCCGGCCTGACCCCGCTGCGCGGCCGGCACTGGTTCCTGTTGAGCTTGGGGCTAACTCAAGCGCCGGTCTGGTGGGCTGCGGTGGTTGCGGGGTGGTTGCTTGCGCTGGGATGGCGCAAGCCGCACGGCGCATCAATCGCCCGGGTCGCCTTCTGGGCGCTTCAAGTGCTACTGGCGGTCTTGACGCTGGTCGCGCTCGCGGGTCTCTTCGCGTCGATCAAGGCGGGTCTGCTCGGTCTTCCGCAAATGTACATCAGCGGCAACGGTTCCAGTGCGGCGCATCTGCAATGGTTCCATGATCGGACGGCGACCGTGCTCCCGCGGATGTGGGTGGTCTCGGTGCCGCTAATCGTCTACCGGCTGGCGATGTTGTTGTGGGCGTTATGGCTTGCATCGGCGCTGCTGTCGTGGCTGCGCTGGGGATGGGGGTGTTTCAGCGCGGGAGGTCTGTGGCGCTCGGCCGGCGGGGGACAAGCTTCCCCGTTGCCGGTGGCCGACACCTGATGTCGCCGAGGCGTCTATTGAGCCGTTTTAACTGAGCGACTTCCGTCCCAAACCGCAGCTCCGTCGGGATTTTCCGCTAGGCACGGTGAACGCTGGAGAGGAAATCCCTCACTGAAGTGTCGCACGGACCGAGCGAGCCGAGGTGAAAAATCCGGCAGCAAACGGCCTTGAGCCCGCGAGAACCGAACGAACAGGATCGCAATTGAGTTTCGTTTCTTAAGCGATGTCAGTCGACGCTCCGCGGACTTCCGGGAGCCGGGCGTCTGCTTGCTGCCGTTGCGATACGCGGCGCGGGGTCGAGATGCGCATGGTGGTTGAGGACGACGCCACGGCCGCTCGAGTCGACCTGCCCCTGCTCAAAGCGGTCGCCCGAGCCCGCCGGTGGTCTCAGGATTTGATCTCGGGCCGCGTGCAATCGGTCTCCGAGCTAGCGAGGTGGGAAGAACTCGATCGCCGCTCCGTGCATCGGCTGCTTCGGCTCGGATTTCTGTCGCCGCGGATCGTGGAGAAAATCGCTGAAGGCCGCCGGACCTCAACGCGATCGGTCTCATCCGTCGGGTCGATCTCTTCTTGCTCTGGCGCGCGCAGGAACAGGAACTCGGCGCCCGCTAATTCACGCCCAGCACGACACGCAAGACATGGGGGGCTAGGCGCGCTTGCGCGTCGCGGTTAATAGGGGCAACCTTTGCATCATGGCATCAGAATTTCGGGCTTTTCTTGCGTCCCTTCCGGTAGCCCAGAGGAAGCTTGAGCTGGCCGGGAACGTGAGGGTCCCCCGACTCCTAACCCGGTCCGCGAGTGAGTAATCCGGGTTCATGGGCCGCCGTTCCCTGCGGCCCGCTGAGCAAAGACGCTGGGTGGAACGAAGCCCAGCGATGTGTGAGGCCGACTCTCGTTATAGTGCTGGCGCCAAGCTTCGATCTTGCGCTTGGCGTCGTCAAGCGAAAGGAACCAGTTGGTGTTCAGACATTCGTCCCGCAACCGTCCGTTGAAAGATTCGACCAACGCGTTGTCGGTTGGTTTCCCCGGTCGGCTGAAGTCGAGCGTGACCTGGTGTAGATACGCCCACTGATCGAGGGCCTTTGACACGAACTCAGGCCCGTTGTCGACGCGAATGCGCCTGGGCGCTCCACGCACTGCGCTGAACCGATTCATGACCGTCACCACCTGCTCGCCGGTGATGGTTTGCCCAACCTCGATGGCGAGGCTCTCGCGGCTGTAATCGTCCGCCACCGTCAGCGCCCGAATGCGGCGTCCGTCGAAGAGCGCATCGGAGACGAAGTCCATTGACCAGGTTTCGTTTATCGCCCCGGCCTCAGGCTGGGCCGCGCGGCGCACGACCATTGGAGTGCCCGGGGAATTTTGTACCAGCCGAAGAGTTAGTAAAAGCTGGGACAGGAGGGCCCGAGGGATGGCAAAGCGGAGGTACACGGCGGAGGAGATCGTGACGGTGCTGCGGCAGGTAGAAGTGGCGCTTGCCAACGGCAAGCCCGCGCCGCAGGCGTGCCGGGAGGCAGGAATCGCGGAGCAGACCTACTAGCGGTGGCGCAAGGAGTACGGGGGCTGAAGCTGGAGCAGGCCAAACGGCTCAAAGAGCTCGAGAAGGAGAACGGTGCGCGGGCTCACGCGCAACGTCACCCGGTGGCGCTCGGGCGACATGATCGCCCGCTGGACCGCGCTCGGTGTACTCCATGCCGAGCAACACTTCCGGCGCATCCGCAGCTATCGCTATCTGCCGTTACTCGCCCGCGCCCTGCACCACGATGGCGCGAAGATTGATCAAACCGAGGCAGCCGCGTAGTGATTAGTCAGCCTGCCGCCGCTGCGCCCAAATTCAACAGTCCACGGGACATCGCCTGACGGCACACCTCAGCGAGCGCGATCAGGGGCAGGCGCCAAAACGACGAAAAAGGCTAACCGTGGGGGCCAGGAGCTGGATATGGGATCGATCCGGGCAGTCGTGGTTGACCCGTCGGCGGCACGCGGACGGCTGGCACTGAAAGATGTGGCGCGTCCGGCCGCGCTGCCGTTCGAAACACTGGTGCGGGTCAAGGCGTTTTCGCTTAACTTGGGCGAGGTCCGGCGCGCGCAAACGGCCGAGCCCGGATGGCGTCCCGGATGGGATCTGGCAGGGGTGGTCGAGCGGCCTGCCGCCGACGGCTCCGGACCCTCCGTCGGCGCACGCGTCGTCGCGATCATGGGCTCCGCCGGCTCGTGGGCTGAGGAAGTCGCCGTGCCAAACCTAGCGCTCGCCGAACTGCCCGATAGCGTCTCGTTTGCCGAGGCGGCGACGCTCCCAGTGGCCGGGCTGACGGCGCTGTTCGCGCTGGAAAAGGGCGGGGCGCTCTTGGGCCGCAACGTGCTCGTGACGGGCGCCTCGGGCGGCGTTGGGATCTTCGCCTGCCAGCTTGCTCGCCACGGCGGCGCCCACGTCGTTGGTCTGGTGCGCCGCAGCGAGCGTGCCCGCTATGCGCACGAGGCACACGCCCATGAGGTCGTAGTCGGCGAGAATCTGGGCGGCGCGGAGCGCTTCGCGCCGTACGATCTGATTCTCGAATCGGTTGGCGGAAAGGTTCTGACGCAAGCCCTTACGATGCTGAAAAGCGGTTGCGGGATGTGCGTGCTGTTGGGCGCGTCGAGCGGTGGCGAGGTGACTTTCGACGCCTCGCGCTTTTACTTAACGGGAGGCGTCAACCTATTTGGCTTTGAACTGAACGAGGCGCTGCTGCATACGCCAGGTTCGGTGGGACTCTCGCGGCTTGTGCAGATGCTCGACATGGGGGTGCTGCGGCCGCGGATCGAGGTGCAGCGGCCGTGGCAGGAGACCGCAACGACGGCACACGAGCTTTTCCACGAGCGCAAAATCGCTGGCAAGGCCGTGATGCTGGTCGAGTAAGCTGGGGCATCTCAATAACCGACGGTCTCTACTTATGATTGGTGGGAAAATGGGGAGCAGGCCACCGTCCACTTCGATGCGAGAGGTCAAGAACATGACAGTCAGGAAAATCGAGGTTGAACGGTTCAGCGTGACATCTCCTAAGCCGTTCGAGGCCGTCGTGGCGGCGCTCACAGCGGCCGTCGGGAAACCGGATATGGTCGAGTTCGTGCAAGCAACCAGGGCCACGCGAACGCTCGCTGAATTGGAGCGCATAGTTCAAGCCGGTCTGGGCAGGACGGGGCTGATGATGTTCATGAAGCTCGATCATGGCGCGGTTCTGAGTAAGCAAACCGGGTTGAATACGCCCAGAAACATTCGCTTTGTAATCGGCAATCCGCTGATCATGATGGAAATGGTAAAGCACGTTCCCGACGCCGGCTCTTATGCTCCAGTCACAATTTTGGTGGATGAGCGCTCTGACGGCGTGCACTTGTCCTACGACAGAATGGCAAGTTTCCTTGCTTCTTATGGAGATGCAGCGGCTCTTACTGTCGCACGGAATCTCGATTCGAAAATCGAGAGTTTAATTCGAGGATCTGCGACCGCCGGATAGGCGGGCGGAAACGCGAGGAGGACCGACGTGAGAGTACGTAATTACACGGCAGCCGTGATCGGGGCCGGCGATTACATAGGAGCTGCTATCGCGAAGAAGTTCGCCGCCGAGGGCTTTACTATTTTTGCGGGACGCCGCGACGGCGATAAGCTCGCGTCCTTGGTCCAGGAAATCGAGTTCGGTGGCGGGCGGGTGTTTGGCCGATCGTTGGACGCCCGCAAGGAAGATCAAATCGTTACCTTCCTAAAGGACGCGGAAAGAGAAGCGCCGCTGGAGGTGTGCATCTTCAACATCGGTGCAAATGTCAATTTTCCCTTGGTTGAAACGACCGAGCGGGTTTTTCGCAAGGTCTGGGAGATGGCCTGTTACGCAGGCTTTCTCGCGGGGCGCGAGGCAGCGCGGCTGATGCTGCCGCGAGGACGCGGCTGCATTTTCTTCACCGGTGCGACGGCCAGTCTGCGCGGCGGTGCTGGATACGCCGCCTTCGCCAGCGCCAAGTTCGGCCTGCGCGCAGTAGCCCAGAGCGCAGCGCGCGAGCTCGGACCAAAAAACATTCACGTCGCGCATCTGGTCATTGATGCGGGCGTAGACACCGCGTGGGTACGCGATCGGATCCGCGAGCGGGGAGGCGAGGCTGCGCTGGAAAGTCTCCCGCCTGGCCGACTGATGAGACCTGAGGCGGTGGCGGACGCTTATTGGCAGTTGTATCTGCAACCATCCGACGCATGGACCTTTGAACAGGAAATTCGCCCATTTGCGGAGAAATGGTGAAAATACATGGTCACGGTAGAATTTCACTTCGACTTCGGCAGTCCCAATGCCTACCTCAGCCACCTCGTAATCCCGGAGATCGAGAAGCGAACCGGCGCCAAGTTCGAGTACGTGCCTATCCTGCTTGGCGGCGTCTTCAAGATGACGAACAATCGCTCGCCCGCCGAGACTCTTAGAGGTATCCGAAACAAGCCCGAATACGAGCGGCTGGAGACGCAACGGTTCCTCCGCCGTCACGAAATCACCCGCTATAAGGTAAATCCTTTATTTCCGGTGAACACTTTGATGATGATGCGAGGTGCGATTGCCGCTCGCTTACTTGGCGTGTTCGAGCGTTACGTGGATGAGATGTTTCGGAACATGTGGGCCGAGCCCAAGAAAATGGACGATTCGGCAATTTATCGAACTGCGCTGACTGACGCTGGCTTCGACGCGAAGCGTTTTTTCGAACTGATCGAGACCCGCGAGATCAAGGACGAATTAATAAGAAACACTGAACGCTCTGTGGAGCGTGGAACTTTCGGCGCGCCCACGTTCTATGTGGGCGACGAGATCTTTTTTGGGAAGGATCGCCTGCGTGAGGTCGAAGAACTGATCGGAGTCGTTGGGGCGAGGGGACAATCGTGTCGCACGATCTGACGCTATACGGAGTCGGAACCAGCCGCACGATGCGCGCGCATTGGATGTTACTCGAACTCGGTCTCGATTACGAAAGTCTTCCGATTCAGTCGCGCAGCGGCGAAACCCTCACCGACGAGTTCAGACGGCTAAATCCCCGGCACAAGATTCCGGTTCTCAAGCATGGGAACTTCGTGCTCGCGGAGAGCGCCGCGATCGTCCAATATCTGAGCGAGACCTTCGCGCATTCAACCGAGATGTACGTGCCCCGAGATGCGCAGGCCCGAGCCGAGATGAACGAGTCGTGCTACTTTATCATGACCGAACTCGACGCAGGTTCGCTCTACGTCGTGCGCCGCCACGAGGGACTTGCGGCGATTTACGGCGAGGCGCCGACCGCTGTCGCTTCCGCCAAGACCTATTTCCTCCACAATCTCGAGGCGATGGCGCCGAGAATCGACAGAGCACCGTATCTGTTCGGCGAACTCCTCAGCGCAGCCGATATTCTGCTCACGACCTGCCTCGATTGGGCGGTCGTGAGCGGCATTGCTCTGCCGAAGCAAGCCGTCGATTACCAATTACGGATCGCCCGGCGTCCCGCGTATCAAGCTGCGCTGAAGCGGAATTTTCCGCAGAACCGAGGCTGATACCTCAGTTGGAGCAACACGATGCCAGGACCATTGGAAGGCGTTCGAGTTATCGATTTGATCACTATGGTGGCGGGTGTCCCTTATCAAAACCTGATCCGCACGAATTCATTGGTGGTTTTGAACGCCTGGCGATAGCCTGCCTTCATGGCGATGCCGACAAGCGGAGCGATCTCGGTCGCGCGAAGCGAGCCCCGAACCCGTACGTCGCTGCTTTTGGAATCGATCGCACTGCGCCATCAAATCGCGGCGCTGGAGCGCAGCCGAACTCGTCGTCCCTGCTTCCGTCGCTTCGATCGCCTGTTTTGGGTTCTGCTGTCGTGGTGGTGGCCAGGCTGGAGGCAGGCCCTGATGATTGTCCAGCCGGAGACGGTCATCCGGTGGAGCCGTAGCGTCTGGTCCACGTTCTTCCGATATAAGTCGCATGGTCGCTGGCGCGGTGGGCGTCCGAGGGTTTCACGTGAGATCCGCGAATTGATTGTGCGGATGGCCCGCGAGAACTTTCTGTGGGGTGCGCCGCGAATCCACGGTGAGCTGCTGATGCTCGGCTTTGAGGTCTCCCAGGCGACCGTGTCGCGCTATATGCCGCCGGCAAACCGGCGTCCCGGACAGTCGTGGAGGACCTTCATTCGCAACCAAGCAATAGCTTTCAGGCTCAATCAAAGTCTGGAGCAGGATTCTGACTCGGAGTTCTTCAGCCTCCGGAGTCGCTCTAGTGGCGGCGAGGCTGGGTGTGGAGGGTTGAATGCGGCCCGGGGCTGTTGTGCGGCACGCTCGAGGTACTCCATACCGGTGCGGCGCTTGGGCACCCCGCCGCGCCGCTCACGGAACGCTTGTGCCAATGACGCTCCAACTCAAGATCCGATGCGAAGTCCGCCGCATCATGCGCGGGCATCACCACGGCTGCGCCGTCGCGCGTGCCGAGTCTTTGGACGGATCACGTTTTGAGAAGACACAGGCGTCTCGGCCTACATGGTTGAGCGATGGCTGCGCTTCAATGTGGCCGCGCTCGCGTGAGCGCGGAATCGCGCCAGTCGATGCGGGACACCTCGCGGCAACCAAGTTCGCTTCAATGTGGCCGCGCTCGCGTGAGCGCGGAATCGCGCCA
>JAJYVB010000363.1 GCA_021792265.1 Deltaproteobacteria bacterium
GGGTAGGCCGCGACCAGCGTGACGCGGCCAAGGTGGCGCAGCGGCTCCACTTCGGTAAGGGCAGGGCGTCCCGCTCGACCGTACCGCGGGCTTGATGCGACGCCGACCGTCATGCGTCTGTGGCTGCGGGGGTGGTGGGCCACGGGCGCGTCAAGCCTAAGCCCGGAATGCATCTCGCCGCACACCAGAGCCAGGTAGCGGCGCCGAATCGCCCCCGTCTGCAATGCTTGCCGCAGAAGACGCGCAGCCTCGCACGAGCGTGCAATCAGCAGCGCTCCAGAGGTTCCGTTGTCAAGGCGATGGACCAGCCCTCCTTCAAGCGCCCGATCGCCGGCGCTGGAGGTTTCGGGAAAACGCGCCACGATGCCGTTCATCGCGGTGGCAAGCTCGCCGGCTCGAAGGGGGTGGCAGGCCATCGGAGCGGGTTTGTTTACAACGACGACCGCGGGATCGCTGTAAAGTATCTCGAGAGCTATCTCAGGGTCGGGGATAATCGCGGCAGGTTTCAGGCCGCGCTCAGCAGCCACCTCGACCTTATCGTTGGCGGTGACGAAAAGTCCCTTGGCCGCGAGACGGCCATTGACTCGTACGCGCCGCGTGCTTACCAACGCGGCAGCTTCGCGGCGGGACGCCGCGTAACCCGTCCGAATGAGGAAGCAATCCAGCCGTTCGCTGAGAGCTGCCCTTGCGATGCCGCTCGCCGCTCCTGCCGTCACGGTCGCTTGTCGGGAGTCTTCCCAGTGTTCGGCCGTTGAGGTCTTGACGTTGTCGTCAGTTGTCAGAGAAGCCGTACCTGATCCAGCCCTCGATCTGCCGGAAAAATCCGGCAAACGGGTCCTCGCCCGCGGCGGGCGCGAAGAAACACTTGCGCATATAGTCGAGCCCGCCCGAGTAACGCTCGAAGCCGCGCGCCAGTTCCTCGAACAACACGCCGCCCGGCCGGTAGAGCGCAGCGTCGAGGGCCGAAACGGCCTGGTACGAACGGCTCCCTTCTTCGAGATAATAGTCGAGATAGCCGCAACGTTCGACAAAAGCGCGAAACAGGCCCGACATGAAGAGCGTGTAATCGCCGACATGCTTGCGTAGCGCGCGCTCGTCAAGAAGTCTGCGTTCGCCTTGGCTGCTCAGGCGCCCCGCCAGCATCTCGACCACACTTGTGCAGCGCCTAGCCGCGATGTTACGAAACGGCAGCCAGCGATTGGTTTGTGCGAATTCGGCGAGCAGGTTAGCGATATAGTCAGTCACCTCACGGTCGCCGACTCCCAGTTGGCCGAAACTGCGCCGGGTCATGTCGGTGAAGAAGCTTCGTAGCCGTTCCAAGGACGCGCGTTCTCGATTCATAACGGAACTCGCCGGCTCGCGGCCCTCCGCAAAGAATTTTAGCGGGAGCTGGCAGGTCAACTCCAGCCGATTTGGGGATCGTGGCCGGCAAACTGACGATGAGTAATGAGACGGCTTTCGTTTTTGCTTGGTCGGCCCGCGCGCCTCATGCGTGAGCCGAACGCGCTCCAGCGCCGCGTCTGCCGGCGCCTGATGGGCGCGCAAGTCCCATTAACCCGGCCAGCTCCATACCCGTGCGCGATCGGGAACAGGCTGCAACCTTGAGCGGGCTGCCAGAGACCACAACCCTTCCGCCTTCGTCGCCACCTCCCGGACCGAGGTCGATAACGTAGTCCGCCTGAGCGATCACCTCGAGGTTATGCTCGATAACAACGAGCGTGTTTCCGCCGCGCACTAGCCGTCCCAGGACGCTCATCAGGCGCTTGACGTCGGTTGAACTAAGCCCTGTGGTTGGTTCGTCGAGCAGGAAAACCCGGGTGAGCGGCATGCCGTCGCGGTCGAGCGGTGGCGGCTCAAGCTCGGCAAGCAGGAAGCGCGCGAGCTTGAGGCGCTGCGCCTCGCCCCCCGATAACGTCGAAGTCGTCTGACCCAGGGCGACGTAACCCAAGCCGACCGCCTGCAAGGCCTCGAGCCTTTTCACGATTATCGAATTGCGCGCGAAGAACTGGGAGGCCTCGTCAACCGTGAGTTCCAGGATCTGGTTGACGTTTTTACCCTCAAGCGTCACGCCCAGAACGCTGCTTTGGAAGCGGCGTCCGTCGCATACTTCGCATCGCACTTCGAGATCTGCCATGAAGTGCATTTCTATCGTCACCGTGCCAGTCCCTTGGCAGCGTTCGCAGCGGCCGGCAGGTACGTTCACAGAGAAATGGCGCGCGGAAATGCCGAGCCGGCGCGCGTGAGCCGTGGATGCCAGAAGTTTGCGGATTTCGTCGTAGAATTTGAGGTACGTGGCAACATTCGATCGCATCGAGCGCGCCGGCAGTTCCTGACCCAGATGCACCATCTGACCGATTTGTTTCCATCCCTCGATTCGATCGCAAGCTCCGACTTCGGGGGTCGCCTCGCCGCTTGCTCGCAGGTAGTTGGCGTAAAGCACGTTTTCCACCAACGTGGACTTGCCCGAGCCGGACACACCGGTTACGCACACCAGGCGGCCTAACGGAATCCAGACGTCGATTCGGCGTAAATTGTGCTCCCGTGCGCCCACGATTCGAAGCGCCGGGTCGCTGCGGCGAAACCGCCGTTCGCGCGCCAGTGCGCGCAGCAATAGCGCCCGACCGTTCCCTGCCGGAGCCCGCCGCGCAGGCCGGCAAG
>JAJYVB010000364.1 GCA_021792265.1 Deltaproteobacteria bacterium
CTGGCGCGTACTCGGTCGTTGGAGAGTACGACGCTCAGGGCCGCGCCCAGCCGTTCGCTCATCGCGCCGGGCACCTCGAGCCGCTCAACCGCCTCGGCAAGGGCCGCGTAAGCCTCGCGCGCAGCCACGTCGCTCATCCGCTCTGCCACGGCGCGCAGCTCGGGTATCAGCAGTTCGCGGTCGCGCGGTTCAAGCCGGATAGCCGCGCTGTCGCCGGCCCTGGCAGCGCTCATCGTCCGCCTGCCGCCACCCCCACCGCTTCGCCGTCCTGTGCTGAAGAAACGCGGTCTGCGGCGAACGTTTCGCGATGAAGCGGCTGGCGCGTGGTGGGTAAGCCGTCGCTGCCGACATCGCGTCCGCCGAGCAAACTTGCAAGCTCATGCTCAAAGCCGCCGGTCTCGATCGCGCAGTGCATCCCGCACTCCTTGGGCGCGCCGGTCTCCCACCACCATCGCCCCGAGCGCGGGTCGTCGCCCGGCCGCACCGCACGCGTGCACGGCGCGCATCCGATAGTTCGATAGCCTCGGTCGTAGAGACGGTTGTAAGGGACGCCGTTTCGGCGGATGTAGTCCCAGACCTCATCATCTTGCCAATCGGCCAGCGGCGAAAGCTTCACGATACCGCCGTGATCGTGGTCGATTTCGAGCTTGCGAATGTTTGATCGAGTCGCCCACTGGTCGCGCCTGAGCCCCGTGACCCACGCGCCGCATCCCATGAGTGCGCGCCTGAGCGGCATAACTTTGCGCACCTGGCAGCACAGAAGCCGCAAGTTGACGTCGCGGTAGAACAGGTTCACCCCGTGGCGTGCGGCCATCCGTTCCACCAGGCGATGGTCGGGTGCGAAAACCTCGACTGCTATCCCATAGCGCTCGCGAATCCGGTCGATTACCTCGTAAGTTTCCTGCGGCTGGCGCCCGGTATCGATCGTGAATACGCGCACACTTGGGTCGATACGGGCTGCCATATCGATAAGCACGCATCCCTCGGCCTGGAAACTGGAGCAAATCGCCAAAGATCTCCCAAAGCGGTCGATCGCCCATTCCAGAACCTGAGGCGCTTCCATGGTTTCGAGCTCGATCGCGGCTTCGCCCGCTTCGAGCTCGTCCATCAGCAACGGCGTGTCGTAGTACTGAGTAATTTCCAGCTCCCTATTTCCCGGTTCCATCTCAATCACAACCTCGTCAATCCGGACGCGCCTACGGTTCGGCGCGCCAAGGCCTTCAATGTTCCTGGCCTAACCGGCGCCCGCCGCCGCAGCCGACGCTTCGCCTGGCGCCACTCCCCGCGCTATCGCCACCAGCTCATCGGCGGGCGTCCGCGTGCAGAAGCTGGCAAATCGTTCTCCCGGAAGCCGCTGCGCCAAATATCCTTCGACCAGGCGCGCTACGCACTCCTCGACGAGGCGGCTTGGCACCCGGCGCACGACCGGGCGCCCGATAGCCGCATGCACTCCCATGCCGCCGCCTAAAATCACGTCGAAGGCTTCGAGCGGCTCGCCATTGGCACCACGTCCCGTCGTCCCCTGAAGCCCGATGTCGCCGGTCCAATGATGGGCGCAGGCGTGCGGGCAGCCGTCCAGATTGATCCGCAGCCCGTCAGCCTGAGTGCCGAAGCGCTGCCTCAGATGGTCGATTATCGACGCAAGCTTCGGCTTGGTCGGCGTGACAGCGTAATTGCAATGCGGTTCGCCTGTGCATGCGATCGAGGAGCCGTAGAGCGAATAGGCATCCAGCGGAAAGCCGATCTCCGCCACCTGCGAGAGGGTTTCTTGGAGCCGATTTTCTGGAATGCCGGCCAGGATGAAATTCTGCTGGCGCGTCAGGCGAACGTCGCCGCCGAGGCTTTCGGCCACCGCGGCCAGCTTGCGCATCTGGCCGCCCTTTACCAGTCCCAGAGGCACCGGGAATCCGGCGTAGAAAAGTCCCGGCTGCCGCTGCTCGCGTACGCCGAGATGGTCCGCCTCGCCTTGAGAAACCGGGGCTTCGGCCAGGTCTTCCAGCTTTCCGCCGAGGCGCTCCTCGACCAGTTCGCGGAACCGATGGGGTCCGTAATCGTCCACCATGAACTTGAGACGCGCCTTCACGCGTGAGATCCGGTATTCGGTCGTGAGCCTCCATACGTCGAGGATGGCCCGCAGGATCTCGACAGCGCGTGCAGCCGGCACGAATACGCCCAGCGATCGTGCAAGCCGCGGAGTAGACGACAGGCCGCCGCCCACGCTCACGGCGAAGCCCTTACGCCCGGCTTGAAGCACGCCGATAAGAGCAATGCAGTTGATCTCGGGCGCGTTACACTGTGCCGGACAGGTGGCCACGGTGATCTTGTGCTTGCGCGGAAGGTCGGAATATTCGCGATTGCCGTAGAAGAAGGCGGCTGCCTCGGCGACAACGTCGCGCGCGTCGAAAAGCTCGTCCTTTGCCAGACCCGCTACGGGACATCCGGTGATATTGCGTACCACGTCGCCGCATCCGCCCATCGTGGTGAGGCCGATTCCCTGCAGCCGGGCAAAAATCTCCGGGAAGTGGCTCAGTGTCACGTAATGGAGCTGGACATTCTGGCGCGTCGTCAGCTCGGCCTGGTCGTGCCCGTACTGCTCGGCAAGTTCTCCGAGAAGGCCGAGCTGAGATGGCTTCAGAATGCCACCCGGGATTT
>JAJYVB010000365.1 GCA_021792265.1 Deltaproteobacteria bacterium
CTTTTATCAGATTCACTATGACAAGGACTTTGCGGTGGCCAACAAGCTTCCCGGCGTGATTCTCCACGGCGCCCTCAAGAACGCCTTTCTCGGACACTTGATGACCGACTTTGCGGGTGAGCAGGGGTGGCTTAAAAAGCTTAGCGTCCAGTACCGCGGCATGGACGTGCCCGGAGTCCGGCTCATGTGCAAGGGCAAGGTGACAAGGAAGTACGTCGAAGACGGCCAGCATCTGGTCGAATGCGAGATCTGGGTCGAGAACGCCAAGGGGGAGAAGACCACGCCGGGCAGCGCCGTCGTAATGCTGCCCTCCCGTGGCGCAGTGCGAGGTTAGGCCGCCCGTGACGCGCCGTCCGAGCCCGGCGAGTATCGAGGCCGAGGAAGTGCGCTCGGGTCGGACAGGGCCGCATTACGCCCGCGTCCTGATACGGCTGCTGTGCGCGCATGCTCTGGCAGAGAAACTGACGGCGCGCGGCTACGAGCGGGCACTGGTACTGGTCCAGGACCCGGAGTTGCGCCCCGTGCTCGAAAAGAACGCAGCCGAGGAGCGCAGGCACGCAACACTGCTCTACGGCGCGCTCGCCGAGCTGGGAATGAGCGAATCTGCAGCCGACCGCTCGCTTGTGGCGCTGTTGAAGGCGCCTTCGTTCGAGGCTCCGCGCCATTTCGCCGAGCGTTCGTGCGACGAGCTCGATCTGGCGATGGCGAGTCTGAGTCTCGACATGACCGGCATGATCATGATCGGCGTCAACTACCGGGATTCGAGCTACGCTCCGCACGCCCGTGCTGCGCAGGCCATCCTCGATGAAGAGGCGGAGCACGGGATGTTCGCAATGGAGCGCGTGGCGGCTGCGGTGGAGTGCGGCGGCCGGGAACGGGTGAACGCGGCCCTGCGCGAGTGGCTTCCGCGCGCCGTCAATTTTTTCGGCCCGCCGGGAACCGGTTTCACTTACGACTGCCTGCGCTTCGGGCTGAAAGCGAAGGATAATGGCGAGCTTGGTGAGCTGTACCTGGCGATGGTGGGGCGGCGACTACAACAGCTCGGCTTGACGATGCCCAAGCTGACCGCGGAGTACCCGCACGCAGCTCTTTGAGCGCCCATGGCTGGCAGCCATGTGGGTTGATAAAGCGCTCGCTCCGAGTCAGGCCTCAGGAGAGCCGGCATTGGCAACGGAAAGCGCTTGCCGAGCGCTGGGATGTTAGCGCTTGGGAGGTTTGCGGCCCTAGGCGCCTTGCCGTATTCTAAACACGCCGCACGCGTGTGGCCGAGGGCGACGGTAGGTTGGCTTGCAGCCCTCGGGCGCTGGCCGGAATTATGCTATTTAGTAACTGGCGTATGCCGGGAGCCTATCGGGTGGCGCAAGGCCCGAGCAGATGTAACGGGCGTTGCAAAGGCCCGGTTTTGCTGCCCGAGGCGGTCACGAGCAGCGGTTGTCTAGCCGGGAGGTTCTAACGTGCCAAAACCCTTACGAAATTTGATTATCGCGCTGGCGGCCGTCTGCGTGGTTTTCCTTGCAGCTAAGGCCGTGATTGGGCGGGTGGTAGTCCGCAACACCGGGATTGATGACATCCAAAAAATGGTCGCTCAAGGCGAGTACCCTGGGGCAGTGCGCGCGCTTAAGGCGGGTTACCGTTTCAACACGCGCCCGGGGCTGGATGCGATGCAGAAATTCTCGATGGCGGTGATGCGTCAAGCCCTCAATGAACATGACCCGTTCGAACAGTGCTACGTAGCGACCGCGCTGGCGGCGTACGGCGACTGGAGCGGGCGGGAAGCTATCGACCGTGCACTGAACTCCTCCAATTACCTGGTTCAGAAAGCGGCGGTCGAGGGGTTAGCCAAGGCCCGCAATGCCCAGGCGATCGCAATCCTCGAGCGCTTTTACCGGTCCAGCGGCATGGACGGACGCCTGATGGCGCTGCAGGGGCTCGGTGAAGTACGTCAGCCGGCAGTGATGCCCATCTTGCTCGAAGCTGCCCACAGCGACGACAGCAGCATGGAAGTGTGGGCCGTCAGCGGTCTTGGTCAACTGGGGAATCGCCAGGTAGCACCCTATCTCCAAACCCTGCTCAGCAAAACCAAAAACCCGTTGGTGCGGACTGAAACCGCCCATGCGCTGCTGCTGCTCGGTGACCGCTCAGACGAAACCATCGCGGTTATCGAAAAGGGCCTTTCGACCAACGACCCGCAGGAGGCGTCGGAAGCGGCCCTCTCGCTGGTTGACGCGCGCAACAGCGCCGTCGTGGGCCCGTTGCGCGAGGCCGAAATCAATAACAACGGGAATCCGCGGGTCAGGCTGGCGGCAGCCGTCGCACTGACCCACTATGGTTACGCCGACGGGGTGCCGCTGCTTAAAAACGCCTTGAAGGACCGCAGGTTTGGCACTTACCTTCCGCCGCTCATGGGCCATGTCGATTTTACTGTCGGAAGAGCTTTCCTGGTCGCGGCAATGAATTCCGACGATACCGTCACGCGCCTGTCAGCTATCGAAGCAATCGGGCGGCTCGGCGGCGAACCGGAAATCGCAGTCCTTCAGGACGCTCGTCCCAAGGTCGCCGACCCCATTATTCTTGCTCAGATAGCCTGGGCCTTGGGCAAGATTGGCCGTCCCCACTGCGTTCCGCCATTGCTTGATCTG
>JAJYVB010000064.1 GCA_021792265.1 Deltaproteobacteria bacterium
GGCGTCGGCGCGGGGCGAATCGCAACCACAGGGCAACAATATGCTGAAGGAATTGGCACGGACTGCGAACGATGTCGTCACGCGCGCGGTTTCGATACTCGAAGAGGAGATTGCGGTCGGCGTCGCTGCCGCCAAGAATGTCGAGAGCCGCTTCGTTGACGTGCAAACGACGCGCTCGGGCAAGCCTGAAGAGGTGCTTCCGCGCTTCCGGCGCGACGCGCATGACGCGGTCGATATTTTGATGGATTTGGTCGGTGTCGCGACGCGAACGGTCGATAGCCTCACACAGAGTGCAATCCGGATAGGCGGCGAGCCTGCGCCAGGCGGCCGTCCGCGTTCCACCGCGGCGGCCACCATACCCACGCTTTCACCGGCACAGGCGGCGCATGCGGGAACTATGGCCGAACTGTCGATGTCGCTGGAAAATGACGGCGACTCTCCGACCGAGCAGTTCGCTTTTCACGCCACGGACCTGGTCAGCCCAGCAGGCGGTCGCATCGCGGCAAGCCAGATCAGCTTTAGCCCCGATTCGCTGGTGATTCCGCCGCACGACCGTGCGCAACTCGTGATCAAAATCACAATTCCGGAAGACGTCTCTGCAGGCGTTTACACCGGTGTACTGCAGGCGACCAGGTTGAGCCAGCTGCGCGCGATGGTTTTGGTACCGATCGAGTAACCGCAGGTCCGGTTCGCATGCGGGGCTTCAGGAATGGCGGCCGCGGGCTCGAACTTGCTCGTCGAAACTTTGCTTGAACGTTACCGGAAGCTGACGTTCGATGAGCTGATGCGCGTCGTTGGCGAGCGCCAGCCGCGCCGCCATCTCTACGACTTGGTGCCTACCTACCCGATGCGCGGCGGCAAGGGATTGCGTCCGGGCTTGTGCATTGCCACTTGCCGCGCATTTGGCGGCGAAACGGCCGAGGCGCTCGGCTCGGCCGTTGCAATCGAACTGTTTCACAACGCGTTTCTCGTGCACGACGACGTCGAGGACGGCAGTGAATTCCGGCGCGGGCTGCCCACGATGCACGCCGAGCACGGCGTCGGCATCGCGGTCAATGTCGGCGATGCGATGAATGTGCTGTCCATAGGCCCCCTGATGGGCAACCGCGGCGTTCTCGGACCGGAGCTGGCCTGGAAAATCTTTGTCGAAGTTGAGCACATGGTGCGCCAATCGGTGGAAGGGCAAGCGCTGGAACTCGGCTGGGTGCATGACAACGACTGCAATCTTACGACCGACGATTACCTGCGCATGACCCTTAAGAAGACCTGCTGGTACACCTGCATCCATCCATGCCGCATCGGCGGTATCATCGGATCGCGCGGCAAGGCTAACCCCGATATCTTCAATCGTTTCGGCTATTTCATGGGTGTGGCGTTCCAGATTCAGGACGATATCCTGAACCTCGTCGGCGATCGCGGGAAATACGGCAAAGAGATTGGCGGGGATATCCTCGAGGGCAAACGCACGCTGATATTGATTCATCTCCTGCAGGAATGTGCCCTGCATGAAAAAGCGCGGTTACGCGCGTTTCTGGCGACGCCGCGGCCTGATCGCAGCGAGCGCGACGTCGCATGGGTCTATGAACTGTTGGCGAAGTACGGCAGCATCGAGTACGCACGGAGAACCGCACGCCATCTCGCTGGTGCCGCACTTCATGAATTCTTGACCGCCTACGGACCGCTCCCGGAGAGCGACGACAAGAACTTCGTGCACGACATCGTCTACTACATGATCGAGCGCGACCTCTAGGCTAGCGGATTGCCACAGCCGCGGGCCTCGCACTGACTAACGGGGCGGCGACCACACCTTTGGAGGCCTGAACTCCCAGTTCGAGCGCGTCGGACACTACGCGCATTAGCCAGTCCCCGAAACTTAGCGGATTAGTCATCGCATCATAGGCGAGCTGAAATCCGACCTGGGCGGCGTCGAGGCCCAGGCTGCTCCACGCAGCCGGTCCGCTGAATGTAGTTAGGACGGCCTTGATCGCGAGGGACATCGCTGCCTGGTCAATTGTTCCGCCGATCATCCTGACGCTCAGCGCCGAACGTGCCGGCGCGAGCCCCGCAAGGATCCCACCGGCGATCTCGGCATAAGCAGCATCCTTCCGAGCGCGCGCGGTTATGAGCCGCAAAGCCTCCAGCCATACCGGGTTCAATCCTCGGTTCGCGATCAATTGCACAATCAGGCGCGCCAGGGCCATGTCGTAGCGCAATTCACGCTCGACGCGCGACGCGTAGGGCATCAGCGCTGCAGCGGAATAATCATGGTTGCGAACACACTGTGCCACCGTTTCCGCGGCCCAACGGCCGCTCAACAAAGCGTACTGGATTCCCTCGCCGTTGAGGGGATTGATTAGGCCTGCCGCATCACCGGCCAGAATCACGCGATCATCGACAAGGGCGAGCCGATGGTCGTATGTCATCAAGGGCCAGCCGGCGACCTTGCCGCGCAGCCGAGCGGTATTGAGCCTGGCCGCCAACGCCGAGTCGCTGTCGATAAGCCGTTTCAGGAGCGCGGCGAGCGCTTCGGCATGCGCCGGGATGGTTTCAAGGACCATCCCCAGTCCCACATTGGCTTCGCCCCCTCCGGTTGGAAAGAGCCAGTAATAACCGGGAAAGGCCCGGCGGGTGAAATACAGGTCGAGCTGATCGTTCGGACCGGCGATATTCTCGTAGTAGGCGCGCACCGCAACGATACGATCGTCGCGCGGAGGCAGCGCTCCGCGCATCACGCGCGCCACTGTCGAACTGCTCCCATCGGTACCGATCAAAACCCGCGCGCGCAGTGCCAGTGTTCCGCTTGGCGAAGCTAACCCGACCGCAACACCGTCATCGGCAACCGAGAATCCGGTCACCGCGTGCCCGGTGATTACGCGAGCGCCGGCACGGCGCGCCGCTTCTACAATCCAGTTGTCGAGGACGTAGCGGGGCACGACGCGGCCATACGAGGGCATTCCCTCGAGATTCGGAAAGAACCGGGAAATAAGTTCGTGTCCGTCAAGATAGAGGGCCGCACGCCGCGCTATATTGGTAGCGAGATAACCGTCGATGTCAGGCACGCCGAGCGCGCCGAGTTCGGCCAACGCGACGGGGCCGACAAAATCGCCGCATACCTTGTCGCGCGGAAAGCTGGAGCGATCGAGAAGCATGACCGATACGCCGTAGCGCGCCAGATGGCATGCCGCAGCGGCGCCCGCCGGGCCCGCACCCGCGATTACCACGTCCGCGTCGTAATCATTTGCGATACGAATCATCAGCTTGCCGGAGCCATGCCTGTCGGAATCGTGGCGCGGTCATGCCAATCCGCCTTTACCGGCGAAATACGACGATCGGATCTACATCTCCGGTCCGATAGCGGTCATGAACAACCGAACTGAAAAGAAAAGCCCGCTGGACACGTAACCCGTTGTTGGCTAAGCGGAGTTGTGCAGCCAGGACCCGTATTCGCTCGACCTCGTTGAGCGAAATCCCGTCCCCGGTGCGGTCATACTGCTTAGTGGTGCGCGGCGACTCATGGGCCGCGATTTGCTGGGCGTGTTCGAGGGTTGCGCCGTTCTGGAGGTGCGTGGTGATGCCGGTGGCGCGAAATGTATGGCAGCAAGTGGAGTGGGGTAGTGCGGCGCTGGCAGCGGGCCGCTTGATCATCGCCAAGACGTTTTCCCGCCCCATCGGGTTCTCGGTGAGTCCGTTTCCCTTCCGGATCGCGCGGAAAAGCGCTCCTTTCTTTTCGCCGGCGATGTCGGCCGCCTCGTTCCAGACGTCCAGGTACGCCGCGAGATTTTGATGGCACGGTACTTCGCGGCGCTTGCCACCTTTCTCATGCAGCCGCAGCCACGCGGGCTTGCCCTGCTCGAAATAGTCCTCGACGCGCAACGACGCTACGGCGCGAACCCGGGCAAAGGTGTATACCATTGTAAGTCGTCAGGACTTTTCGGACAAGTTGGCAACGGATTCAAGAGAGGATCTGGCCCATGGGAGTTGAGGTAGCGGCTGCGTGTTGCTGATGCAGCCGACTTCGTAGTTCAGAGGGGCCGTTGTCGCTCAAGAGCCGCGGGCGATGCCGGACCGCGACGCGCTCCAGCCCGGAGGAGCGCAGAGCCACCGCCAGAGTCTCAGCGACATCGCTGGAGGTCATGTTGGTGCATAGCTTCCAGGCCAGGATATAGCGCGAGAAGTCGTCGAGCACCGTCGACAGATAGAACCACCCCCAGCCAATCACCCGCAGGTAGGTGAAGTCGGTTTGCCAGAGCTGATTGGGTGCGGTGGTCGGCTGGGCGAAGCGGTCGGCCGCCTTCATTAGGATGAAGGCGGAACTGGTGATCAGGTCGCGCGCCTTCAAGAGCCGGTAGACCGAAGACTCGGAGACGACGTACTGACGCTGGTCGGCGAACGAGACCGCCAGCTCCCGCGCCGACATGGGAAGGCGTCTCGCGTGGCGTACGGTGGGACCTAGCAAAATCGCGCCGGGATAGGATTTGCCGAATTCTGGCAATCTGCGCTCGCGGAGACGGTCTCCGGGTCCCAGCGCGATCCAAAGTCGCGCGCACGCGCACGGATTTCGACCGATTCTGGGAGAGGTCCCGGAGACGGGAGACCGGATGGTTGCGGGGGAAGGATTTGAACCTTCGACCTCCGGGTTATGAGCCCGGCGAGCTACCAGACTGCTCCACCCCGCGCGCCGATGCTAGCGGTCAGGGTGCAGGCGGGTCAATAAGAGCTGCCGTAATTCAGGCACGGGCCATCCGACGCGGAGCCTTTTACCTGTCAAGACGGCTATCTCCTGTGTACGTGTGTGCCAACGCCTACCGCCACGCTGCCGATTGCCAGCCTCTAAGCAGCGACTTCGGATAGCCCGCCGGTTTTCGGTATATCGACGTGGAGCTGAGCCCCGCCGTTCTCAAGGCTGAGAGAGCATAGGTTGGCGTCTCAGCGCTCGTTCCCAAGCGATTGCCACGGTCAAGGCCGGTCCAGGCTTATCCAGCAAGGACGCGTACCGCGCATCCGCGGTGCTGCTTGCCAAACTCGGCGATCTCGCGCTCGACGCCGCGCGCCGTTTCTGCTCCCTCGCCGCGGATAAGGCGGCGCGCCTGATCCGCCTCGATTTCGTCCGCCTCAACACTTGCGTTATGGTCGTCGCAAATCACGAAAGCCATGCTACAGAATATCCTCCCTTAACAGCTTCGCGGCTGATCCAATGTTGCCGCCTTACGAGTGTGTCGAAGATTGACACAGCTCCGCAGCTTGTAGCATGAGTACATTGTGCATTTGAAGAACCGCGGACCCGCTCGTAGGAGAAAGGCAATGAGGAAGCTACCATCGACTGTATCCCTTGCTCTGGCACTCCTGGCCCTCGCATCGGCTCCGGCTTTCGCTCAGATTGCTACTGTTGCCGGGAGAGTTCGTACGGTGAACAACCAATCCGCTCCGAATGTGGTGGTTATCGCCCTCGATCACAACGGCCGCGCGGTGGACGCTGCGGTCACCAACCACAGCGGACACTATCTGATCAAAAACATACCGGCGGTGGGCCATTACCACTTCGTCCTTGACATACCGGGAACCGAATACCAGTCAGGCGCCACGTCGCTGGACCTGAAAAAAGCCGACCATCGCACCCTGAATTGGACGATCTCGACCGACGAGGCAGCGGTTCCAACCAAGTGAGTCCTGATTGGTGACGGTCTGAACAGATCGTCACCTTGCGCGGTCGTTCGCGCTTTCGTCGCGCTGCAAAAACGATAGCGCTGCGACCGCCGGAAAGACGGCCGCTCGCGTAGGCGGGTGCGTGGGGCAAGACGGCCCGGGCGCGCAAACCGCCGGGCAGGCAATGGTCGCGAGACTTTTTGCCGCGACGGCATCCTGATGCTAAGAATGGCACCGGGTGGCGTGTCGGAGCATGCGAGCACAGGCGCTTCGCGCAAGCGTAAAGCGGCTTTGTCCATTGGGCCTATGGACCGGCAGGAGTTTATGCGATGAGCCTTAAAGGAAAGGCGGCGGCAATTGGAATTGGGGAGCTTAAGCCCTTCAAGACGCCAGGCCGGGAGATAGCGCTCGAACTGATGGCGCGGGTCGCGGCCGAGGCAGTGGCTGATGCTGGACTTGAGAAAGGCGACATCGACGGTTTCTTTACCTGCGTGCCGTTCTCGGATCCAGGATGGCTTTACCCGGCTAGCGCTGCCGAGTTTCTCGGACTTCATCCGCGCATGCTGAACATCGTGGACACCGGCGGAGCGGCTCCCGCCGGGATGTTCTGGCGCGCAGCGGCGGCGATCGACGCAGGCCTTTGCAATGCCGTTCTGTGCGTGATCGCCGACCTCAACCGCGAACCCGAGCACCGGCTGTCTCCTTTTTCCGTCCAGCGTGAATTCGAAGCGCCTTACGGCAACATAGGTCCCAACTGCTCCTACGCGATGATCGCCCAGCGCCACATGTTCGAATACGGCACGCGTCCCGAGCACCTGGCGAAGATTGCCGTCGATCAGCGCACGAACGCGCTTAAGAATCCGCTCGCGCTCTTCAACGACCGCCCGCTGACGATCGAGGACGTGCTTTCGTCGCGCCTCATCGTCGATCCGCTTCATCTGTACGACATCGTAAGTCCCTGTGCCGGAGGTGCCGCCTTTGTCGTCGCCTCGCGTGACATCGCCCGGCGCGCCAAGCATCCGCCGGTATGGCTGCTCGGGGCCGGCGAACACTGCCACCATTCGAGCATCACGTACGCGCCCTCGATTACCAGCTCGCCGGTTCAGGCTGCAGCGCAGACGGCGTTCGGCCAGGCCGGCGTGACCCACCAGGAGATCGACTTCGTATCGCTATACGACTGCTACACGATCACCGTTCTGGTGAGTATCGAAGACGCCGGCTTTTGCAAAAAGGGGCAGGGCGGACCGTTTGTGATGGAGCACAGCCTTACTTACGAAGGCGATTTCCCATGCAATACGCATGGCGGCCAGCTTTCCTTCGGGCAGCCGGGACTTGCCGGAGGCATGAGCCACGTGACCGAAGCAATCCGCCAGTTGATGGGACGCGGCGGAGAACGCCAGGTCAAGGATGCTGCCCTGGGCTTCGTGAACTGCAACGGCGGCGTGATGTCCGAACAGACCAGTCTCATACTGGAGCGCAAGTCATGAGCGCGACCGAATACGCGAAACCCCTGCCTAAACCTTCGCCGATGAGCGAGCCGTTCTGGGAGGCAGCCCGCCGCCACGAACTTTGGCTGCAGCGATGCGCCGACTGCGGGCAGTTCGTGTTTTACCCGCGGCCGCAATGCCCCAACTGCTGGTCGGCGAAGTTGGAGTGGAAACAGGCAAGCGGCCGGGGACGCATTTACAGCTACACGGTGGTTCGCCGCGCGACGCATCGGGCCTTCACCGAGCCCTACGTGCTGGCGATAGTCGAGCTCGAAGAGGGCGCGCGCATGACCACCAACATCGAGGCTACGCCCGAACAGGTGCGGGTCGGCATGCCGGTCAGCGTTTTTTTCGATGACGTGACGCCCGACCGGACGCTGGTCAAGTTCAAGCCCGCCTGACAGGCCTGGGCAAGACCGGAAAAGGGCCACCGAATCTTCGACTGTAAGGCGCGCGCTTGCCGGTCAGCCTTTGATCACGGCAAACGGCTTTAGTCTCGCGACGCGGCGTGTTACTCCGGCAGCCTCCATCACCTCGACCACCTCGGCAACGTCCTTGTAGGCCGCCGGCATTTCCTCGGCGACGCCGGCGCGGCTTTGCGCCCGAACGGTTACGCCCAGCGCGCTAAGCTCTGCGAACAGGTCGCGGCGACGCGCCTGGCGCTTCGCTTGCGCACGGCTCATCACGCGGCCAGCGCCGTGGCAGGACGAGCCAAACGTTTCGCGCATCGCTGCTTCCAGACCGACGAGTACGAAGGAGTATCTTCCCATGTCTCCGGGGATGAGAACCGGTTGTCCAAGCGGCCGCAGAGCTTCGGGCAGGGCAGGGTGGCCGGGGCCAAAGGCGCGAGTCGCTCCCTTGCGATGGACACACAGGAGGCGCTTTTCGCCGTCGACGACGTGCTCTTCGAACTTTGCGATGTTGTGACAGACGTCGTAAATCAGCGAAAAGCCAAGATCCTCCGGACCTAGCTCCAGCGCTTGCTCGAAAGCCTTACGCGCCAGGTGCATCATCACCTGGCGATTGCACCACGCGAAGTTGGCCGCCGCGGCCATCGCTCCCAGGTACGCCTGCCCCTCGGGCGAAGAAATCGGAACGGCTGCGAGTTGCCGATCGGGAAGCCGGATCTCGTACCTGGCCGCCGCAGTGCCAACCACTTTCAAGTAATCGTCGCAGGTCTGATGGCCTAATCCCCGCGACCCCGAGTGGATGAGGACCGTTACCTGCTCGAGTTCCAGGCCAAGCGCCTGCGCAACTTTCGGGTCGTAAATCCGATCGATACGGCCAACTTCGAGAAAATGATTGCCCGATCCAAGCGTACCAATCTGCTTGCGGCCGCGGTTGTAAGCGAAGTCGCTGACCTGCTCCGGATCGGCACTCGATAGCCGGCCGCCCTCCTCGATATGTTGCAGGTCCTCGGGTCTGGCGAAGCCGTTGCGCAGTGCCCAAAGGGCACCCTCGGCAACAAGCTGTTTGAGCTCTTCGGTCGAAAGTCCGGGTATCGCTCCATGAGATCCGACGCCTGCAGGGATCGCGGCGAAGAGCGCGTCGGCGAGCCTGTCAACCCTGGACTCGACGTCTTTGTAACGCAGGTTGGTCCGAATCAGCCGCACGCCGCAGTTGATGTCGTACCCGACACCGCCTGGTGAAATCACCCCATGACGCGCGTCAGTGGCGGCGACGCCGCCGATCGGGAACCCGTAGCCCCAGTGTATGTCAGGCATCGCGAGCGAATAGCCGACGATCCCGGGTAGACAGGCAACGTTTGCGACCTGCACCAGCGCCGGATCGTCGCGCATCTCTTCCATCATCCGAGCAGTCGCGTACACGCGCCCGGGCACCAGCATCGCGCCGTGCCGGGGAATCTCCCACAGATGCTCGTGAATCTTGATGAACTCCACTTGGATTAGCCCCTGGCAGGGTGACCGAGCCGTCTATGGTTTCGGCGGCAGCGATGCCAACCGCCAGCACCGGCACTTCGCCTGGGATCAAGTCTCGCGGCCGTCGCAGTTGAACGCAACACAAATAAAGTGCGCCAGATCGGGCCACCTCGGGAACTCCGAGACCGCGCAACGGTGCGCCCGCCTGGCAGGCCTTGTTTGAGTTGAACCGGACGCCGCGAATTCCGGCCTTAAGCCGGGGTGTTAAAACTCCTCCCAGCGCCGCGCCTTGCCCTCGAAGCGCGGCATCGAAGCGAAGGGTACGATTTCGATGCGCACGTTGATGCCGAGTGCGATGCGGAGCTGCTGGTTAAGGCGGGCAGCGAGCGCCGCGTAACTTGCAGGCTGCACTTCGGGTGACGCTTCGGCGCGAAGCCGCAGGAACTCGTGGCGCGGCGAGGTGGCAAGCCGAAACTCACCACTCAGGGAATCCTGGTTTCTTATCACTGCTTCGACGCTGCCCGGAAAGACATTGACACCGCCGACGGTTCGCATGTCGTCCTTGCGCCCGACGAAGTAAAGTCTCCGATAGCTGCGGCCGCATCGGCAGCGTTCGTCCGATGCGCGGACGAGGTCGTTGGTCCGGAAGCGGAAAGCCGAGATCATTTCGCGCTGCATAAAGGCCGTGATTACCAGCTCGCCGACTTCACTGCTGTCCACCGCGACGCTGGGATTGTCAGATTGCATGACATCGGCGTGTGCGCGGTCCTCGAACACGTGCATCCCGTCCTCGGCCTCGCAATCGCAAAATAAAAACCCCATCGTCTCCGACAGACCACCGGCGTCCCGCACGCCGTCGGCGGGACGCCATGCCTGATGGACCGTCCGGCGGCACTCCGCCGTCGTGACTTCGCCGCCCAGGATAACCACCCTTGTGCCGAGACCGGTCAAGTCGATGCGCTGTTCTCGTGCGCCCTCGACCACCCGGAAAGCGAAGGTGGGCGTAAGAAAGACACCCTCGGGACGGTACTCGCGCAAAATTTCGAGCTTGGCCAGAGTGTCGAAGGGCGGTCCAAGCAGCAAAGGCGTTACGCTCATCATGCGGCAGGCAAGGTGGAAGCTCAGGCCTGCCACCCAGAAGTTGACCGGTGCCAGGATGCCGAACGTCTCGCCGCGGTGCACCCCGCCCATCGCGAGCACCCGCGCGGCGTTCGCGGCGCTGGTGCGCTCGAACTCAGCCGTACTGGTGATGAAGGACCGCTGGCGTCCGGTGGTTCCCGTGGTGCGCCAGATGACGGCGCCCTCGCCCTTTATTTCGGCAAGCGGCCGCGCCAGAAGGCCACCGAACTCTTGCTCACCGGCTGTATCGAGAATTTGCGCCTGTTCGGCCTTGTCGGTGGTGGGGAGCCTGCGGAAGTCGTCGAGGGTGCGGATATCGGCTGGAATCACGCCCGCCCGGCGAAACTTCTCACGCCAGTACGCTGAACTGCGCGCGATAAACTGAACGTATTCGCGCAGCGCGTTTAGCTGATACGCCGCCACTTCATCGCGCGAGGCACTGTCGAAGGTGCCACGCGCTAGGGGCGACACCAGCGGTGACGATCTGGGCACGTCGTCCGGCTCCGTCGAGACTTCGTGTGGGAGTTTCGGTCGCCGGGGCGCGACCGTCCAGACATGATCTAGCGCCCGGTCTGTTTGACGGCTGACGCTTTCTCCCGCGGCGTTTTAAACGTGATTAACTGCAGCGCAGAGCCCAGGTCGAGCTGGCTGTACTTCGGATTGGCGTAGAGTTGGTCGAGGCGCTGGACCACCCGGTCGCTGGTCAGACCCGAGAAAGAAAGCTCACGCGATAGTTGCCGAATTACTCTGGGCGCGCCCTTCCAATGGAACAGGTCTGCCGCTATCCTCAGGCTGTCCAGCTTACCAAGACTCACCTGCATTGCGTCGCCGTAACCGTCAACGTACCCGAGTTTAGCCGGATCGCTTAACCTGGACCAAAAGACACCGTTGTGGTCAAAGCTCGCGGTTGCCATTGCTAAACCTGAACTGGCTACAAATCCGACTATGAGCCCCGCAATGAACTTTTTCATCTTTCTTAAGGCACCCCCGTCCGCAACACCCGCGGGTGATCTACCATAACTGTGTTTCAAAAGCAAAAATCCCACTCAAGGTTATCCACCTACGGCGCTTGCCGCTGGATTGAAGCCCCCTGCCCAGCGATGCGATGATCTCAGCGTACGGTGAGGCGCCGCTGCAATCGCCGCAACTGCCTGTGTCCATTTACGATGATGTCATAGCTTTCATCGAAGCTCCCGGCCGCGAGCAGTTCGAATCGCTCGCCCTGCGTGTTTTTCGCCACCAGTTCGACACCGTTGCCAGCTATCGCGATTATTGCCTTCAATTGGGAGCGGCTCCCGACAACGTCGATTCGCTTGCCCAAGTGCCGATGGTCAGCACAATCGCTTTCAAGTACGCCCGGCTATGGAGAGACGGAGCCGAGAAGAGCGCGGCGGCGCGCCTTTTCCTTACGAGCGGAACGACCGTTGGCAGCGATCGCCGTGGGCGCCATCTGGTCCCTCGCCCCGAGGTGTACCGGCTCTCGGCGATGCGTCACATCGCGCGCATGCTCTTTCCCGAGGAGCGCCGGATGGCGGCGCTTGCTATACATCCCACGGCCGAGCTGATGGGCGAATCTTCGCTCGCGCAAATGATTAGCTGGTGTCTTGACGAGTTTGCGACTGACCAGCGGTTATGCGTTGCGGACCGGGTGGGCGTCGATCTGGCCCGAGCCTGTGAGTTCATGCTCAGCATCGAGCGGAAAGGACTGCCGCTGTGCATCCTAGGCACGACCGCGGCGTTTGCCGCGCTGTTCGGTTTCCTTCGCGACCATAGTATCTCGATTCGGCTCGCTCCGGGGTCGCGCGCTATGGACACGGGCGGTGCAAAAGGGCAGGCGGTTCCGCTGGCTGCCGAAGAGGCCGCGCGATGGGCTTTCGAGCTGCTTGGTATCGAACCATCGAACGTCGTCAACGAATACGGAATGACCGAGATGTGTTCGCAGCTTTACGATGCGACTGCTTTGAACTGCGGAGCGGGCTTTGACGGCTGGCCGCGGATGAAGTTGGCGCCGCCATGGCTTCGGCCTGTCGCGCTCGACCCGGTGACGCTTGACCCAGCCGGCGATGGTGAAGTCGGAATGCTGGGTTTCTTCGACCTGGCCAACGTCGGATCGGTGTCGGCACTGGTCACGGAGGACTTGGGCCTTGTCGGTAGAGACGGGCTTGTGCACGTTCTCGGACGGGCCAGTTCCGCGGAAACACGCGGCTGCGCGCTCGCAATCGAGGAATTCCGGCAAGTGAGCCGCAAGTGGAGCTACGGCGAAGGTCTGTCTGGAGCCGGATAACGCCCATTTATGTGCTCGGCTCGGCCAAAAGCCGCGGTCCAGGCCGCACCCGTTGAAAATTTGCCATGCGCTATGAAATTGGTGCACGACAGCGCTGATACAACGGGCGGCATCACCGAGACGCCAATCAGTGCGGCAGCGCACGAACTTCGCAGGCTGCTAGCGAGTCGATCAGTCGGTGCCGAAGCGATGGCGCGCTCGCTCGCGCTGGCCCTGGAACGGTGGCGAGATGCGGCGGACCCCGTGCGCCGCGAGACCTTGGAGCAGATGGCTGACAGCCTCGGCTTTTCCCAAGAGCTTCTTGGGCAATCAATTGAGGCGCTGGTCAAACCTTTTACCAGCGAGGCCTTACGCATGCTGGCCGGACGCATTGTAAATGAGGCGCGCCTCGTGGGTTTCGTGATGGCGGGAAACGTGCCCGGCGCCGGCCTTCATGAGCTTTGCCTCGCGTTGCTGTCGGGTGCGGCGGCCATCGTGAAAACCTCTGTTCGCGAGCAGCATTTTTTCATGGCTTTCGCGCGCATGCTCCGGGAAGTCGATCCGGAGGCTGGCCGCAGATGTGTCGTTTTCGCATGGCCGCGCTCACGGACCGATCTGAGCGCCGCGCTCGCGCGGCAATGCGATCTGTTGGCAGCTTTCGGAGCTGACGAGTCGCTCGCCCGTTTGCGCGAGAATTCGTCTGGGCCGATCGCCGTGCCAGAGGCGTCGAGCGGCACGGGGGCGTTGTTGATCGGTTTTGGCAGCCGCGTGAGCGCCGCCGCTCTCGCAAAGGGAGCGCTGAACGGGCAAAATTGCGAAACGCTTGCGCAGGCCGTTGCTCGCGACGTTACTCTGTTCGAGCAGCGCGGATGCCTCTCGCCGCATCACGTTTTCGTCGAGGGTGACGCTACGATGGGCCGGCGCTTCGCCACGGAGGTCGCCCGCGCCCTCGGCAGTCTGAGCAGGTCGATGCCGCCAGCCCGACTTGCGCTGGAGGATGCCGTCGCGGTGCGCCGTTGGCGCGAGGTCGTTCGATGGCGCGCCCTTGCGGGCGAGGGCGTCGCCCTT
>JAJYVB010000366.1 GCA_021792265.1 Deltaproteobacteria bacterium
TCCAGTCGCTCGCCCAGTTTCCTCCGCTCGGGGTCCTTGCGCAATTCGAACAGGGTGAAGTTTAGTGTGCCGATGGAGCGTCGCTGGTCCACGGTACTGGCGATGAGGCGGTCCACCCGCGCTTCGTCCAGCGCGCCGACCAGCTTGTCAGCAAGGCCGGCGGAGGCGTGCTGGACGATCTTGAACAATTCGACGACGGTACCGTTCTGGATGATCGTTGCCAGCATCCGATAAGCATCAAACTTGGCACACACCAACTCATGCAGCTCGGGGGCGGCGATCTTCAATGTCCGTAACCATATTCCGAGCGCTGACAGCACAGGCGCCAACGCGACTTGATCATTCGCCAGCACCGCAAGGGAATTGGACAAGGCTTCCGCGTAGGACATCGCGTGTTTGGCCCTGCATCGATGCGCCATGAAGGCGGCTGCCGACACGGTGGGCCCAAATCCCGGCGCTTGCTGTAGCCGGGGAAGCAGACTCCGTATCGGCTCGCTATCCAGTACCGCCGCCTTCAGAGCCTGTTCCGCGTGGTATCCCGCGAGGGTTTGGCGATTGCGGAGCACCTGTAGCAGGTCGGCCGCCAATGCCTCTGTACTGACGGGGGGTTGCACGCCTGGCGCAGCAGCAGCGGCAAAATAGGCGATGACGTCCTGCGCAGCGTGGCAGGCGATCTCTATCGGGTCGGTAACTCCCATGCCAGACCACAGGGCGTGCAGCGCCAATTCGGCCGCACTGGAATGCAGGAAGTACCAGCGCGGTGGTCGGCCTGCTTTCACGCACAGACTTTCAGTCCAATGCAGTTCCGACTCTGGCACGGGGAACAGGTCCGCCCGGGGCCGCAGTTCAAACTGTGCCAACGCCGCGAGGCGGCGGGTGGCCGGCAATTCGTCAGCAGTGCGGCCACCGAAGTATTGGCCGCGAAGACGATCAAAGAGAATCGAGGGTGTGAGACCTTCAATGTCGCGGGGCGATTCGATGCGGGAGAGAACCTCGTCCAGGACTAACAGATCACGGCCGCTGAGCGCAAACAATCGTTTCAGCCGCTCGCCGGACAGTCGATCCAGGTCCGGCCGCTGAAAGCGGACCATACTGGTCAATATAGCGTCGTCATTAGTTAGTTCCTGAACGGCATCGCGCGATTCGAGATCCTCGAAGAAGTCGTGGTCATCGCTGCGCGATTCGTCCGCAGTGGGTATCCAACGCGTGAGGCAGAGGACGCGGACCCGATCCGACCGAAGCTCCGGCTCCAAGCGGCGGAGAGCATGCGCAACTGCATCTAGATTCTCGTGGCAGTTTTCCAAGATAAATATCGACGGCCGCCCCAACCGCCGCCGGATGCCGTCGTAAAGGGCGTGTTGTGTAAGGCTCTCGTCTGCCACATCGAGGAAATAGCTGCGCCAGGTTCCTTGGTGGTAGCCCTCGGCCACTGCCAAAGCGGTAAAGGTCTTACCGGTGCCGGGCAAGCCGCGTACCAGAACTACGGGCGAGCGGCCGAGGGCGTCGGTGAACCGGTCTTCGTAGGCGGGGTGCAGGTAAAGTCGGCCTTCATCACGCCATCGCAGGTAGCGGTTTAGCCGCAGATCGCCAGCCGCGCCTTTGCGCAGCGGGACGAACAAGTCGGGCACCCAGTCGTCCAGATCGCAGAAAGCCTCGGCGTGGCGGTCCGAAAACAGGTCGGCCACCACATCGGGAAGCTTCTTTAGCCAGCCGTCAAGTAAATCCCGGTGCCAGAGCTCGGCGAGAACGCCTCCTGTGCGCGCCTCGAATGCCGCCTGCGCCTGCTGCCAATCAGCGTCCACGCCGGAATCGCGCAGCATGGCGGGGCAGCAAATGACGTAGCGCTGCGGTCTCGGTAGGTTGGCTGCGCCCAGCCACTGCTGTTCGAATGAATGCAGGTAATCTTCGAGTTGGGCCGCGCTGGGCGCTTTCGCGAGGTTCTTGCATTGGAATACCTCGGTCCGTCCGTCCTTGGTACCCAGCAGGTCAACCTCAAATTGCGCCTGCCCCGAGCGGCCAAAGAACCGTGGCTTGTAGCCCCGGCTGAGCAGAATTTCGAAACACAAGCGTTCAAAGCCGGGGCCACCGAGCCTGCCATAGGGAAGGGTTTCCAATCCGTCGAAGGCGCTTGCTCGCTGTTCCGCGAAGGGTGCTGTGCAGTGGCGAACTTGCGCGCCGGACAACTCCGCGACAGGCGCATCGTGCTCGTTCATCGGCACCACCTCCCCTCCTGGCATTCCGTTGCGCGGATGCCGGTTCTATATAGCCAATACCACACCGAAAGAGATTACCTCAATATTCCAACATCAAGGATACACGCAGCACGTTTCTTCCGCGACCGCCCACATTGGCGGAGTTACTGGAGGTCGCAACGACCGGTTGAATCCAAGAGAGTGCTGCTGACGTTCGACTCGTGGATGCTGGCATTCATTGGGCGGCCGGTCCTGGCCGACTGCCGAAGTGGGTTTTTCCACCGTCAATGACGGCGATCGATGCATTGCAGGCAACGGAGCAGCGAGCCGTGACCGGCCGCTTAGGGTCGTATCCGGAAATTCCCGATTTTGGCTCTGGAAAACGGAATTGAAAACGCAACGGAGAATTTGACTTGGGCTCCCCTCTGCCCCGCCGAGCGGAGG
>JAJYVB010000367.1 GCA_021792265.1 Deltaproteobacteria bacterium
ACGACACGGTTATCGACGGCGGCAACACCAACTTTCACGACGACGTGAGGCGCTCGGCCGAGCTTAAGCGGCGCGGGATTCATCATCTGGACGCCGGAACCAGCGGCGGGATCTGGGGCCTCGAGGCCGGCTATTGCCTGATGGTGGGCGGCGAGGAGCCCATCTTTCGCCGCTTCGAGCCAATCTTCAAAAGCCTCGCTCCGCCGGACGGTTACGGCTTCATGGGACCAAGCGGCGCGGGACACTACGTCAAAATGATCCACAACGGCATCGAATACGGGTTGATGCAGGCGTACGCCGAAGGCTTCGAGTGCCTTTTCAAGTCGCAGTACAAGTTAGACCTTGCGGGGATCGCGCACCTGTGGGGCCAGGGCAGTGTGGTTCGTTCGTGGCTCCTGGATCTTGCGGCGCGAGCGCTGGAAAAAGATCCGCATCTTGAGCATGTGCGGGGTTACGTCGAGGACTCAGGCGAGGGCCGATGGACCGTTATCGAGGCGCTGGAACGCGAGGTAGCTTTGCCCATCATTACGACCTCGCTCTTTCGGCGGTTTCGCTCGCGGGTGGACGCCGATAAGGGCGCCGAAGGTACGTTCTCAGAAAAGCTGCTGGCCGCGCTGCGCAACGAATTCGGCGGCCATGCCGTACACAGCGAGTAGGGTAAGCCAATGGCTGGTGCGAGCGAAGGAGTCGTCGAGTTAGGCAGCCATCCCCGGCCTGAGCGGGCTTTGCCTCCGTGTGCGCTGGTTATTTTCGGCGGTGCCGGCGACCTGTCGCGGCGCAAGCTGCTGCCGGCTCTCTACAACATTTCACTGGACCGCAAACTGAGCGAGCACTTTGTGATCCTCGCTTTTTCGATGGAGGACCTCGACGACGAGAGCTACCGCGCGCTCGCCCGCAAAGGGATCGAGGAGCATTCACGCCGTCCGCTGACCGCCGAAGGCTGGCGCAGTTTCGCGCCGATGCTCCATTACGCGCGCGGCCGCTTCACTGAGCCGGCCGACTACCAGAAACTGAAAAAGACGGTTGCGGAGCTGGACCGGCAATACGCAACCGGCGGCGACCATGCCTTCTACTTCGCCATACCCCCAGACTTCATCGACTCCTGTTCGGCGGGACTGAAGGATGCCGCTATGATCACGCGGCCGCAAACCGGCCGGCCGTTCACCCGGGTAGTGATCGAGAAGCCGGCTGGCCATGACCTGGCAAGCGCAAGCGAGATCAATGACCGCCTGTCCCGCTACTTCGACGAGCAGCAAATCTTCCGTATCGACCACTACCTCGGCAAGGAAACCGTCGAGAACCTGATGGTTTTGCGCTTCGCCAACGCCGTGTTCGAACCGCTCTGGTCGGCGCGTTTTATCGATCACGTGCAGATAACCGTCGCCGAGCGCGACGGAGTCGGCAGCCGAGGCGGATACTATGAGGGCGCCGGCGCGCTGCGCGATATGGTGCAGAGCCACTTGCTCTCGCTGTTGTGCATGATCGCGATGGAGCCGCCGTGGACGACCGACGCCGACGCGGTGCGCGACGCCAAGCTTGACGTTCTCCGTTCGCTTCATCCGCTGGAACCCGAAGACGTAGCCCAGTGGGTGGTGCGGGGCCAGTACAGTGAAGGGCTGGTGGAAGGCGAAAAGGTCAGGGGCTATCGCCAGGAGGACAGGATTGCACCCGACTCGTCGGTTGAGACCTTCGTCGCGCTTCGATGCTTCGTCGAGAACTGGCGTTGGGCGGGCGTGCCGTTTTACCTTCGGACCGGAAAGCGGATGGCGAAGCGGGCCACCGAGATCGCAATTCAATTCAATGCCCTGCCCCGCATCCTTTTCAACGCGCGTCCCCGTGCCCCGCTGCCGCCCAACGTGCTGACCATCCGAATCCAACCCGACGAAGGACTCGCCTTAAGCATCATCTCGCGCACCGCCGGCGAACCGGTACGCCTGAGCCCGATCAACGTTGATTTCCACTTCAAAACCGAGTCGCCCGACGCTTACGAGACGCTGCTGTGCGATGTGATGCTTGGCGATCAGACACTTTTCATGCGCCGTGATACCGTGGAAGCGGCCTGGCGGTTTGTCCAGAACATCCGCGACGCCTGGGAGGCGGCGCCTGCCGAACCTGCCTTTTACAGCGCGGGCTCATGGGGGCCGGTCGAGTCTGCGCTTATGATTGCCGCGGACCGCCGCAGTTGGAGAGTCTTCTAGTGCGGTGTCCCTTTAATACCCTCAATAAAAAACCGCCTTACGCAGTGCGTCATCCTGAGCGCAGCGAGTCTGCGAGCGGAGTCGAAGGATCCGCGCGGCATTCCTTGGCCGCGCGATTTGGCTGGGCTTGCCGAAGAAAGTCCATCGCAGCCGCAAGGATGGCGGCTGCGGATTCTTCGCTGGCGCTCAGAATGACCGATTCCATTTTGTCAATTTATTTGCGGGACACCACACTAGACCACGCGTGTTGAGAAAGTGAACATTTCGAAGCTTTAGAGGAACTGCCCCTCAACACCGGGCGAAAAGGCTTTTCAACGACCTGGTAAGAGGCCAATGGACAAGGAGAAAAAGGAGATCGAGGCGCGGCGCGTGCTCTGGGAAGAGGGGCGGCTGAAGCCTGCGAGCAGCCGTGCCCGCCGCGCGCGTTTCGAGACC
>JAJYVB010000368.1 GCA_021792265.1 Deltaproteobacteria bacterium
CGCTTCGCTGATGGCTCAGAATAAGACGTGAAATCGGAGCGTTAAAAAATTCACAAACTCTGAGCGCAGCGAGTCTGCGAGCGGAGTCGAAGGATCCGCACGGCATTCCTTGGCCGCGCGATTTGGCTGGGTTTGCCGAAGAAAGTCCATCGCAGCCGCAAGGATGGCGGCTGCGGATTCTTCGCTGGCGCTCAGAATGACCGATTCCATTTTGTCAATTTATTTGCGGGACACCACACTAGGGGCTGCCACGCGTCGCTGCTCAAGCGCATCCGGCGGCACGAGCGGGCCCGGTTGATGACCGTCGGTACTTGTAGGAAGCTAAACTCTGAAGTGGTGATTGATAGCTTCCTTTTATCCGGACCTCGTTGGACGCTGGGCTTCTTTCCGAGAAGGCGCGCTGCCGCTGCGGCGCTTGCTGCCGCGTGTTTATTCGTATTGGCTCAGGTGGCAAGTGCTCAGCAGTACCGGATTGATCGAGGCGCCAGCAACGCGCTTTCGCAATACCTCAAGACGAACAAGCTCCCGCTGGTCGGTGCCCAGGTTTCACGCGACGCGTCCGGTCAGCTTCAAGTCATGCTCTACGGCTTCGTGGCGAGCGAACTCGGCAAGAGCGACGCCGAGGCTAAGACCCGTAAGTTTCTCAAGCAGCCGTCGTTGTTGGTGATTAACCGGATAAAGGTAAACCCCGAGATTCGCGATCTCGGCTCTGCACAAAGCGGAAGCGTCGGGCAGGGGCCCGGCGGCAACGATTGGAACCGAGTGATGGAAGATATCCGGCGCCAAGGCTATAAATCCGCACCTGACACGGGTGGCGTAGCGCCATGATTACCTACTTAAGCGTCGGCTGCTTCGGCGGCAAGCCTCTGCCGGTCTCGCCCGGCACCTGAAGAGGGATGCACGGGCCGCCGACACCGCGCGGCGGTTTGGCCGGAAATTGGCTGAAAAGGTCATAGTTTTACGCAGCGATGGCGGCGCCAACGAGCCGCACAGGTACCTGATCCGGTACGAGCAGGTTCTTAATCCGGCGCAACTCGAAGCCGTGACCCATCGCAATGGGCCGCTCCTGGTGGTTGCCGGGGCAGGCTCGGGCAAGACGCGAACGATTATCTACCGCGTCGCACGCCTCATCGAGAGCGGAGTACCGCCGGGAGCCATCCTGCTGCTCACCTTTACCCGGCGGGCGGCGCAGGAAATGCTCCGGCGCGCCGAGGAGCTGGTGGGCGATCGCACCCGGGCGGTTGCCGGCGGCACTTTCCACTCGTTTGCCCACCTGGTGCTTCGCCGCCACGGTGAACTTATTGGTCTGGGACGCAACTTTACGATCCTCGACCGCGCTGACATGGAGGACGTGCTGAATCTGCTGCGCAGCCGGATGGGACTGGGAACAGGAGAGCGGCGGTTCCCCAAGAAGGGTGCCCTTGCCGAAGTGATCAGCATGGGGCGCAACAAGTCGCGCCGGCTCGCTGACGAGATTGCGCTCGACTTCCCCCATCTGCATGACCACTGCGAGGAGATCCTCCGCCTCGCTGACTCCTACGAGGCTTACAAGCGCGAGCGGGCGCTTGTCGACTACGACGATCTGCTCTACCGGCTGACTGAACTCCTCGAGAACCACGAGCCGGTTCGACGCCGCCTTTCCGACACCTACCGCTACGTGATGGTCGACGAGTACCAGGACACCAACCTGGTTCAAGCACGGATTGTGCGCCTACTTGCCGCGACCCACGACAACGTGATGGTGGTCGGGGACGACGCCCAATCGATCTATTCGTTTCGCGGCGCCAACTTTCGCAACATCCTCGACTTCCCCAAGGAGTTTTCGGGCGCGCGAATTGTCAAACTCGAGGAGAACTACCGCTCGTTGAAGGGAATTCTCGATCTCGCCAACGAGGTTATCGCGCATGCGGCCGAGCGCTACACCAAGACCCTCTTCACGCGCCGCCCAGGCGTTTACCATCCCCTACTGGTGCGAGCGCAGGACGAACGGATGCAGTCGCGGTTCGTCGCCCAGCGGATTCTTGAGCTGCGTGAGGAGGGCGTCGCGCTCGACGATATAGCGGTGCTTTTTCGTTCGAGCTTTCACTCCTTCGACCTCGAACTCGAGCTGCAGCGCCGCGACGTGCCATTCGTCAAGCGGGGCGGCTTCAAGTTCATCGAAACCGCACATATCAAGGACGTCCTGGCACATCTTCGCGTGGTTGCGAACCCGGCCGACGCCGTGTCATGGCTGCGGGTGCTGACCCTGGCGCCCGGAATCGGGCAGCGGCGCGCGGCGCGCCTGCTCGAACCTCTGATGGCAAGCCCTGAGCCGCACCGGTCGCTAGCGCGGGAGTCGGAAGTTTACCAGTCCAGCAACCCAACCGTCGGCGCAGGGCTGGCGCGGATGGCTGCGCTGATGGAGCAACTGCGCACCGGGAAGCCTGCCCCGGCCAGCCAAGTGGCGCTCGTACTCGACTACTACCTGCCTCTGATGCGCGAGGCGTATCCTGACGACTATTTGCGCCGGGAACGCGACCTTGAGCATTTCCATGCTATTACCGGCCGCTACGGAAACCTCGAATCGATGCTGGCCGATATGGCATTGGAGACGCAAAGCGACTCGATTAGCGACAGAATCGC
>JAJYVB010000065.1 GCA_021792265.1 Deltaproteobacteria bacterium
TCCCATTCTTCAGCCGCGGCGGATCCCGTAGTGAGATCGCCCGTACTGTTCAAACCAGGCCTCGCCGGATGAGCAACCTCGGCGGACCTAAGGCAACTTATAGTATGAGCCAGCGCCTTAAGTAAAGTGCGTTGGCGGCACCGTTTCAAAGGTGCCCGGCCAGCAGAAGCCGGCAGGTCCGAACTCCGCCTGAAACCGCACCATCCGAGACGGAGGCTGTTGGCGGCCACACTAGCGAGGATTGCGGCGGCGCGCGATGTTCACGCGGCGCGTGAACCCAGCGACTGGCGTCGCGCTTCGCCAGGCGGCAAGCCAAACCGCTCCCGGAACGCATTTGTGAAATGAGGCTGGCTACGGAAACCATTGCGAGAAGCTATTTCCATGATTGACAAGCCGCTCTTGCGAATATCGTCGAGGTCTTCGCGGCACCTCCTCAGGCGCCGTTCCATCAGGTATTCGCACACGGATTCGCCCGAATCGCTAAAGACCCTGTGCAGATGCCGAACCGATATTCCAATAGCTCCAGCGATCGCGGCTGGATCGAGGTCGGGGTCGGCTAGATGATTATCGATGAACGCCGTGCACTTCCGGTAAAGGGCCCGCCTTAGCGCGCAATCTGAGATCGGCAAGCCCTCGCCCGCACTTTCAAAGAGCACGCTCAGAAGGTCAACCACTCTGCCGGCAAGGCTGAGAGCGGTCTCCTCCGGAATACGCGAGGCCCTGACGGCGAGCGAGTTAAGAAAATCGGCCGTCACCTGGCCGATTCCCGCGTCGATTTTACGCGGCACGGCGCAAAGACGGTCGGCGTGCGAAATGCGCGACCGAAACATTAAGCTGGGAATCTTCACAAGAAGCGAGTCGGTCTGCTCGTCATTCCGATAGGTGTACGGCCAATTAAGATCGATCAGCGTGAAGCAGCCGGGCCCCAGTACACACTCGCGATTGAATTGGGAGTAGTTTACCCGTCCTTGCCTAACTAGATTGAACAGGAAAAACTCGTGTTTGTCGCTCGCGATATGGCGGTTAGTTCGCCGTGCCGACTCATAGGCGGCAGAAAGTTCGGTGAGCTCGAGGTCGCCGAGGTCCGATCGGCGTATGCGGCCGCAGAAATTCTCAGCTATATCGAGTTCCTGCGAGCTATAGAGTTGAACAATCAGTTCTCGCCAGGCCTGACGCTTGTTGCCTGGTAGCGTTTCACTCGAATAAACGCTGGTCATACAACGGCTTCCTCAAAATGCCCTGCCTTGTGGCGCCGCCATCTAGGCCCCAAAGCGGCGCCGCAGGCTTGTTCCATAACACCGAAAACCCGTGTGGTGCAAGAAACGATGATTACGACCCGATAGTCCCGGCAGCGTTGGAAACGACAGCCGGTTCCCGGATTCTGCAGCCTACGAGGTTTCCCGGAACCGCGTTTGAAAACCTTGATGTGCCGAATCTCAGCCACCTATGAATTCTCGAAAAGAAACCCTTTGCGCCAGAGTGCCGAAACCTTGCGTTAGAGCGCCCGCGTGTGACTCCGCACTTGCTCTAAAACCCCTCGGCCGTACAGAAATGTTGCCAAGCTTGTTAGGAAGGGGAGATAAGAGATGCTTCGGCGCAGCCGAGTCAAGGCTAAGTCCTCGCGAATATGCGGGGCAGGAAGAACGGTCCCAACCATTGCCCTCCTACTGGTAATGTTGCTACCCAGTGCCAGCCGGGCGCAGCAGAGCTCGGAGAGACTGCCTCAGGTTACGATTGCAAAAAGCCCTATTCCGCCGGGGACCGTGATCGACACGCACAACTGGCAGCAATACAAGGATTACATGCAGGACGGGCTGCGTGCCCTTTTCGAGGGAACGTACTTTTGGAAATTCCCGCCGGACTTTCAGCTCGTGATCGGGCGAGCGCGCCACTATCCGATGCCGAAGCAATACGTCAGCGATACAGAAAAGTATAGCCCGCAGGTACGAATCGTCGCTATGCCGGATGGCAGCCATCGGCTCTCCGGTTACGTGGCTGGGCTGCCGTTTCCGAATCCGGCTGAACCGCTCAAAGCTTGGAAACTGCTGGTCGACATGTGGTACGTGTACAATCCTCACCTTCAGTGCCGATACAATACCTTCTATACGGAGGATCGCTTCGCGAATGTGTCAGAAGAAGATGCTTTCGAAGTCGATCGCCGCTTGAGAAACATAAGCGACCCCGGCCAGCCCGTTGACGATCCGCGCAACGCCGGAATTCAATTCAGTTACTGGGTTCAGGTTAGCAGCCCTGAAGAGTCCAAATATGTGACGAATTTAACCTTGCACTACGCGGATCCAGCCAAACCTGTGGATGTATTCCTGTTCATTCCGGCCCTTCGCCGCTCGCTTCGGCTTTCTAGCGCGGCACGCTGTGCGCCCTTGCTCGGAACCGACCTCGCTCAGGATGACGCCTGGAGGAGCAATTTTAACGGCAACTTCGAAATCTTCGACGGCAAGGTTCTGCGAGAGGGCTACGATATCGTTCAAATGCGGGCCAACCTGGAGCGGCTGGCGGCTCTTTCCAACTATTACATGCCCGTTATGTTCCCAAAGCCCAGCGTGGGCAAGTGGACAGTGCGGCCGGTCTGGGTCGTGGACATCAGGCGTATCCCCTCACAATCGGCGGGGTACTGTTATGGAAAGAAGATTTTTTATGTGGACAAGGAGATGTATTCCGCGTTGTGGGCTGACGCTTATGACTTCAATATGAAATTGTGGAAGTTGATGAGCATCAATCAGTTCGAGCACTATGTCCCACAGATCGGCCTTACCGTATTTGCTCAACAGTGGACTGATACGATCTGGGATGTGCAAAACGATCACATAACACAAGGTATGGCAACAAACCGCGGAGGCGATCCCACCGCAGATAACGAGGAATGCCGCGATTACCACGGCAAGAACTACGACAACATATCGCGATACAGCTATAGCAGCGGCTTGAGTGAGATCCTGCGATGAGGCGTGGGACGGAAGCTTGCGTGACCGGCCGCGCCTTGCTGGCCGCGCGGCGCTGCGCGTAGGCCGCCGCGGGGAGGCGCGCGCCGGGTGTGTGGTGCAGCTAAAGAGCGTGAGTGAGGGTGGAAGGCGCGGCCTAGGTGAGGGAGCTGGTGGTGAGGGCACGCGTGTGCTGGTTTAGGTGAGGCGGCGGGGGCAGGGAACGGCGCCTTTGTCCCCGGGCAGGCGTTTTCGCAACAACAACGAGGTTGGACGAGATTCGAGCGGGAGATAGGCTCACGTTTATGCAGTTCATTCTGGGAATCGATATTGGCGGTACCTTTACCGACGCTTTCGCGACGGACGAAGAAGCGAGGGTCGTCTCGGCGAAGGCGCCCTCGACACCTGACGATTACGCGCGCGGCGTGATGGACGCCATTGACGAACTGGCCGGGCGGCTGGGGCGCGACACGCGATCGCTACTGGGCGCGACAAGTTACATTTGCCACGGAACCACGGCCTCGCTGAACTCCTTGGTGACAGGCACGGGTGCCAAGGTGGGACTCGTAACGACCTCGGGCCACGGTGATTCGATAGCGATCATGAACGGTGAGGGACGTTACGCGGGACTGGGTCCGGAGCAGATTCAGGACGTGACGCGGACCAGCAAGCCGCCTCCGCTGGTACGCAAGCAGGCGGTCAGGGAGGTGGACGAGCGCGTTGACTATAAAGGTGCCGAGATTCTGCGGCTGGATGAGGCTAAGACGCGGCAGGCCGTGCGGGAACTGCTCGGGCAGGACGTGGCGGCTATTGCAGTTTCGCTGTTATGGTCGTTCCGCAACCCTTCGCATGAAAGCCGGGTTCGGGAGATTATTCATGAGTTGGCGCCGGAGCTTTACGTAAGCCTCTCGAGCGAGGTATGCCCGCGGATCAGGGAATATCCGCGAACTGTAACCACGATCATGAACGCTCAGGTCGGTCCGGCGCTGCGGAGCTATCTCAGCTCGTTGGAAAACGAACTCGCGCAGCGCGGGTTCAGGGGCGTTCTGTTGGTGATGCAGGGTTCTGGCGGTTCGGTGTCGGCCGATATTGCGCCCCGCCAGGCAATTACCACGATCGGCTCGGTCCTGGTGGGTGGTGTGGTAGGGTGCGTTAATCTCGGAGAGTCGCTCGGCCACAAGAATATTATTTCGACCGACATGGGCGGGACAACATTCCTTGTCGGACTGGTGGTTGACGGCAAGCCGGTTGCCGCCACTACGACCGTAATCAATCAGTATACGCTGAACCTGCCGATGGTGCGGGTCGCTGCGATTGGAAGCGGGGGCGGCGCGATCGCCTGGATCGACCCGGGCGGAAATCTTCTGGTTGGTCCGCGCAGCGCCGGCGCGGCACCGGGCCCGGCATGCTATGGGACCGGTGGCGACGAACCGACCATAACCGATGCCGATCTGGTACTGGGCATTCTCAATCCGGACTTTTTTCTGGGCGGCAGGAAGCGGCTGAGCGGAGAACTGGCCGAGCATGCCATTCGCAAGAAGATAGCCAATCCGTTGAGGATGAGCGTCGAGGAGGCTGCCGCAACAATCTACAGCATCGCCAATGCGCAAACTTCAGATCTGGTGCGCAAGGTGGTAGTAAGCGCGGGCTACGATCCGCGCGATTTCGCGCTTTATTCCTTTGGCGGCGCAGGTCCGGTGCATTGCGCGGGTTACGCAGCCGACCTTGCGGTAGCAAAGGTTGTGGTGCCGCTAGGCTCCACGGCTGCCGCGTTCTCGGCCTTCGGGCTCGCCGCGTCGAACGTCGGACTTACCGCGGAGATCTCGCGCCCGCAGAATTTTCCGGTTCCTGCCGAGCTGGTCAACAAAACGTTCGCCGAGCTTGAGGCCAAGCTGCGCCGAACACTGGAAGAGCAGCGTATCCCATTTTCCTCGATAACCATGTCGCGTGAGATCGATATCCGCTACACGCTGCAGCTTGCCGAGGTATCAACACCGGTTAAGCCAGGAGAGCTTGCGGATCGGGACGTCCTGGATCTCAGCAACGCGTTCGAAGAGCTTTACCATAAGCTTTACGGGAAGGGCACGGGCTACCGCGAAGCGGGCATCCAGTTTATAACGTACCGGGTGTTCGCTGTGGGCTACCTGCCATTCAAACCCCGCCTCCCCAAGTTGCCGCGCGCGGCCGGCAAGGTGGAGTCTACGGTGAAGGGCAAGCGGCGGGCATTACTGGATTCCGCCGCGGGGTGGGCGGAAACCGCTATCTATGACTACGAAAAGTTAGGATACGGCCATGAGCTGCGAGGCCCGGCTATCGTCGAGACACCAACCACGACAGTGGCCATTCCCCCGCGGGCAGCGGCAACAGTGGATATTCTGGGCAATTTGGTCATTGATTTCGAATAGGATCTACCTCAATGGTTCAGTCTATAGCAGGCGCCGAAAAATTTGCCTACCGTCCGAGTTCGCGGCCCGAAATAATGAAGAAACTCCCCGCGGGGTTTCCGCTTCATAGCGGGGATGGTGCGAAGAATGTAAAGGTCGATCCGATGACTTACGAAGTGATTCGCCATCGGCTGTGGGCGATCACGGAGGAGATGGGCGAAGCCATCAAGCGAATGTCAGGCTCGGTGGTGGTGACCGATTGCAACGACTTCGACTGCGCGGTGATGGATGAGCTGGGTGATGAGGTGCAGGTCGGCCTCTATAACACGCAGCTCTGCGCGTCGATGGACATGGCGGTGAAGTGGACGCTTGAAAACCGCTCGGCCAACCCCGGGATTTTCGAGGGCGATATGTTCTTGTGCAACGACCCATGGGTTGGCGGAGGGCTTCATCAGAACGATGTCTCGCTCTTCGCCCCGTTCTTTTTCGAGGGCAAGCTGTTCGCATGGACCTGCGCGGTCGCCCACCAGGTGGACGTCGGGGGGGTGTCGCCCGGGAGCTGGACTCCGCGGTCGGAAAACGTGTTTTGGGAATCGCTGCCGACGCCGCCGGTCAAGATTGTCGAGAAGTATGAGATTCGGTCTGACGTCGAGGATGTTTATCTGCGCCGCTCGCGGGTGCCAAAACTGGTGGCGCTCGATTTGCGCGCGAAGATGGGAGCAAACAACGTTGCGCACGAGCGGCTGGCGCGGCTTATTCGCAAGTATGGAGCAGACAGCGTCAAGGCTGTAATGCAGCGGATGATGGACGATGCGGAAGGACGTCTGAGAGCCAAGCTTCGCAGCCTGCCCGACGGAACCTGGCGTTCGATAGCTTACCAGGACCAGGCGCGCCAGGGGGAACGCGGCCTGTACAAAATCGTGCTCGCGATGACGAAGCGGGACGACCGCCTGATCTTCGACTTTCGCGGCACTGACCCGCAGGTCACGGGAATGATCAACTGCACGTACTCGGGCATGCGTGCGGGTGTTATCTCGACCCTGTTGCCCTGGGTGTGCGGCGACATCCCGTGGGCGCCAGGCGGCATCGAGCGCTGCGTCGAGTTGGTGAGCGAGGACGGGACGATCAACAATTGCACTTTCCCATGCGGCATCTCCAAGGCGTCGGTTGCTTCCTCCTGGGCGACCACCAACGCGGTCACGGAATGCTTGTCCGCCATGCTGGATACGCATCCGGTGCTGCGCAAGAACGCAATGAGCTGTTGCGCGGGCTCGTGGGATTTGATTTTGTTGTCGGGGCTGGATCAGCGCGACAATACGTTCGTAACAATGCTCTGTGACCCAATGACCTCTGGCTTTGGGGCACGGCCGGATCAGGACGGCGTAGACAGCACCGGAAACGTTACGATTCCGATGGGGCGTTCGGCTGACGTGGAAATGAACGAATTCCAGTTCCCGATCCTCTATCTCTGGCGCCGGGAAGAAATGGACTCGGGTGGTCCAGGACGCTTTCGCGGCGGCCTCGGATGCTCGAGCTGTTTCGTGATTCACGATTCTTCGGCCCGGGCGATGCACATTGTGTCTTCCTCGTCGGGCAAAGCCATTCCGCAAGCCTCGGGCGTGAGCGGCGGCTACCCCGCAAACACCGCTTACGATGTTGCTGTGCGCGGCTCAGAATTTCGGCGCATCGTGGAACATGGCGGGCGATGGCCGTCGGACCTGGCCGACCTGGGCGGAAAGCCGGAAATTCTGCAGCCGGAGGGAGATTTGGACCTCGGCTGGGAGGACGTTTACTACACGAACTGGCAGGGCGGAGGCGGTTACGGAGATCCGCTTTTGCGCGAACCGGACTCGGTCATTCGTGACCTTGAGGAAGGTAAAATTTCGCTCAGGGCGGCGCGCGAAGTTTACGGCGTGGCGCTGGACAAAAACGGCCGCTTGGATGCGGAGGCGACGCGGGCGATGCGCAGCCAGCTTCGCATGAAGCGTGCGGGCCAGCGAGCACGCACGCCGCTGCCGATTAAGGGCGCTGTCGATCCTAAATGGTCGCGAATTGACGACAACGTGGCGATCGACGAGGAGGAGCGTTGGCGGTGCGCCCACTGCGGCACGACCTTGGCCGGCAAAGGGCAAAATTATCTCGACGGCACGCTGGTGCATGAGGGGCCATCGTCAGAGGCGGGGCCGCAGATTCGCGGCGAGCCGCAGCTATTCGTTGACCGAGCGGTTGTCTTCCGGCAGTACCGCTGCCCGGGCTGTTATACCGCGCTGTTGAGCGAAGTCATGCCGGCTGGAGAAGGTCAGTATCGGACGAAGTCTCTGGAACTGAATGGGTTTGGCGGCCGGCGCGGATAATCGGCTGCTCGCTCGCGCGGTGACAGCAAACAAGGAGGCCGGATATGACGGAATGCTTGGCAGCGGTAGTTACTAAGTTCAATCAGCCGCTCGAGATATGGAAAGTCCCTATTCCGGATCTGGCCCCCAACTCGGCCCTGATCAAGGTGGACGCGGCAACGCTCTGCGGAACCGACGCGCATCGATGGCAGGGCCACCTGACAGAGGGAGGCGGCGCCGACCTGCCATTTATCGATCCGGTGACTACTCCATTCACGCCAGGGCATGAGACCTGCGGAACGATTGTAGCCACTGGCAGCGAGCTCCGGGACATCCTCAACGAGCCGCTGAAGGCTGGAGACCGCATAATAGCGTCGTATCCGCATTGCGGCCGTTGTTACTACTGCCGGGTGGCACGCCAGACAACGCTTTGTGCCAACAACATCAGCTTTGGCCACTCGCCTCCGTCCGCGCTGCTGGGCGGATGCGCCGAATACCATTACTTCCCTGCTGGCGCGAGTTTCGTGCGCGTGCCACCGGAAGTATCAGCGGCGCTCGCGGCTTCGGCAGCCTGCGCATTGCGCACGGTGATGCACGGATTCGAACAGCTAGGTCCGATCGCGAGCCACGAGACCGTGGTGGTTCAAGGCTGCGGCCCGCTTGGCCTGTATGCGCTTGCGGTCGCGAAGGATCGCGGAGCAAAAAAAGTGCTGGTCATTGGCGCGCCGGCGGCCCGCGTCAAGGTTGCCAAGGAATGGGGTGCGGACGCGGTGCTGGACATGGGCGAAGCTTCGAGCGCCGATGATCGCCTTGCCTGGGTGCGGGAACGCACGTCGGGTCGCGGCGCCGATATCGTGTTCCAATGCGCCAATTCCGTGGCTATTTCCGAAGGTCTGCGTATGGCGCGGCCGGGCGGGCGGCTGGTCAATATCGGGGTCACCGGAGGACCGCCGCTGCAAATTCCGCCGATACTGTTCTTCAGGCAGGTTTGTATCAACTGTGTAGTAATGGCCGAGGCGCGGCACTTTTATCAAGCGATTGATTTCCTCGCGGCGCGCCGCAAGTATTTCAACTTCGATCGCATCATCTCGGGCACTTACAATCTTGAGCACACGGGCGACGCGCTCGAGGCGATGGCCGCCTATCGCGAGGTGAAGCCGGTGATACTGCCTGCAGGAACGCACTGAGCAAGGTATCGGAACTGCCTATTTGGTTCCAAGGAGCAGGGAATGGCTAGTACCGGAGTTGTTCGCGAACATTACGAAATGCTGATTGACGGAGCGCTGGTCGAGAGCCGTTCAGGAAGGCGCCGGCCGAGTATTAATCCGGCTACGGGCCGGGAAATTACTGATTTTCCAGAGGCCGATGAGCACGACGTAGGTCTCGCGGTCGAGGCTGCCCGCAGCGCGTTTGCCCGGTGGCGCCGCACGCCGCTGTACGAGCGCGCTAAGTTAGTGCGCGGCCTGGCGCAGCGTATCCGCGAGCACGCCCAGCAACTCGCCTATCTGGACGCGGTCGACAGCGGCAATCCCATAACGGCGATGAAGTCTGATGTCGAAATGGGATGCGAGAGGCTTGATTTTTTTGCCGGGCTGGCTTCTGAGATGAAAGGCGACACCCTGCCGCTTGCTCCCGGAAGGCTGCACCTTACACTGCGGGAGCCTTACGGCGTGGTGAGCCGGATCGTGCCCTTCAACCATCCGATCATGTTTGCGGTGACGGCGATCGCAGCGCCGCTCATGGCCGGCAACACCGTGGTCTTGAAGCCGTCGGAGCATACGTCTCTTTCCGCGCTGGAGCTGGGCCGGATTGCCCGCGACGTGCTTCCCAAAGGGGTGGTGAACGTGGTGACCGGCGGAGCTCAGGTCGGCGCCGCGATGGTCAGCCACCCGGCGATCAAGCGAATCGCGTTCACCGGAAGCGTCGGCACCGCCAGGCGGATCATGGTGACGGCGGCCGAGGCTGGCATCAAGCACGTAACTCTGGAGTTGGGCGGTAAAAATCCCATGATAGTTTTTCCCGACGCCGATCCGGACAAGGTTGCCGCCGGGCTTGTCAAAGGAATGAATTTCCGCTGGTGCCAGAGCCAGTCGTGCGGTTCGACTTCGCGGGTTTTTGTTCACGAAGATCTCTATGAGGATTTGCTGCCGCGGCTTGCGAAGGCGATGGGACAGGTCAAGATCGGAATACCCATTAACGAAGACACAGAAATGGGTGCACTGACCTACAAGGAGCATTATCAGAAGGTCCTCAATTACATCGAGATAGGGCAGCGCGAAGGAGCGGCGGTCGTGGCCGGCGGTGAACGGCCGTCCGGCCCCGAGTTTGCCAACGGATTTTTTTTGAAGCCCACGCTTCTGGGCGGCGTTACTCAGAACATGACAGTAGCGCGTGAAGAGATCTTCGGCCCGGTGGTCTCAACGCTGAAATGGCGGGATGTCGATCAGGTGATTGAGCAGGCGAATGAGGTTATGTACGGCCTTACAGCCTCGGTTTGGACGAACGATCTCCGCCTGGCGGGAAGGATGATTGAAAGCCTGGACACCGGCTACGTATGGATCAACGATGCGTCCGCGCATTTCCTGGGCATGCCGTTTGGCGGACATAAGGCGAGCGGACTCGGGACCGAGGAGACGCTGGAAGAGCTCTTGAGCTATACGCAGCTCAAATCGGTGAACATGGTTCTCACGGAGTGATGTCTACGTAATTATCAGCCAACTTCAGAAGCGTTGCACTGGATAACCCTTTGCTCCTGAAGCTCGCGTATGCGCCGGTCGTCGTAACCAAGCTCGCGCAGGATTGACTCGGTGTCTTCTCCCAGCGCCGGGATCCGATCGAAGCGCGGCGGGCTGTCCGAGAGATGAAGCGGCGTTCGTATAACGGGAACTTGTCCCACGGGTGAGTCAACTTGGCGCACCATCTGGCGCGCCGCGATCTGCGGATGAGACAGTACTTGGTCTAAATTTCGGACCAGGCCATGAGGCAGGCGGCTCTCCTTGAGGCGCGCCAGCCACTCCTCGTGGGAACGGCTGCGGAAAATATCCTCGACTAGTTTCTCGAGCACGGCCCGGTTCTGGCGCCGCAACTCGATCGTCCGGAAGCGGGGATCGTCGATCAGTTCCGGGCGGTCGATGACCTTGCGGCAGAAAACCTCCCAATCCTGCTGTGTGGCAACGGCGAAGCTTACGTAAATTCCGTCGCCGGCGAGGTAGGGCCCGTAAGGGGTGATGTAATGGTGGCGCATCCCCACGCGCGCGGGCGTTTCGCCGCGATGCCAGTAATGATGCGGAAAATAGCCCAGCCACGCGACCGTCGATTCGAACATCGAGATGTCGACGACCTGGCCCCGGCCTGTGTGCTCCCGTTGGAAAAGAGCCATCACAATTGCCAGTGCGGCGTACATCGAGGATGCGAGGTCTGAGATCGGGATACCGACTTTGGCGGGTTGGTCCGGGTAGCCGGTCGTTGCGATTATGCCTGCCTCGCCCTGGACGAGCAGGTCGTAGGCCTTTACGTCCCGATACGGTCCGTCCTGTCCGTAGCCGGAAACCGAGCAGTAAACGAGACGGGGGTTTCGCTTGCGCAGCTCCGGTGCGCCGAGGCCGAGGCGCTCGGCAACGCCCGGTGCAAAGTTTTCCAGAAAAACGTCGGCACGCCGCACCAGGCGGACTACGGCTTCGTAGCCCGCCGGATTTTTGACGTCGACTGCGAAGCTTCGCTTGTTCCAGTTGAGCCAGACGAATCCGGAGGCGAGTCCGCGTACGGCCGAGTCCCAATGGCGCACCAGATCGCCCTCGCCAGGCTTTTCGATTTTGATGACCTCGGCGCCCATGTCGGCCAGTATCCGGCTGCAATGAGGCCCCGAGACCGAGGCCTCGAAGGCCACAACGCGGACGCCGGAAAGGGCGCGCGGAGTGCCGTCAGGCTCAGCGGGATTCATCGGAGCGAACCTCGGGGAAGAGGTCGCGCTTGGGAGCGTAAGCCCGCTTCCACACCATCACGCTGCGCGCGTAGTCGATGACCACTTTGCCGTCCTGCTGGATGCCGCGGGTGCGCACCTTTACAATGCCCCACTGCGGCTTTGACTTGGACTCGCGCTTTTCCAGGACCTCCGACTCGGAGTAAAGCGTGTCGCCTGCGAAGAGCGGATTGGGCAGTTTGATCTCGTCCCATCCAAGTGCGAAGCCGTTTTCGCTCACGTCCGCGACCCCCATACCGGCGACGATCGCCAGGGTGAGGGCGCTGTTTATCAGGCAGCGTCCGAACTCGGTGCGCTTGCCGTATTCGTTGTTGAAGTGAATCTGATTGGTGTTGTTGGTGAGAAGCGTGAACCAGATATTGTCGGCTTCGGTGACGGTTCGTCCGAGCCTGCAGCGATATATGTCGCCGACCGAGAAGTCTTCAAAGTAGCGGCCTTCCCATCCGGGCTTGACGGGCATTGTGAGCACTCCTTCCTGAGTCTTGGTGAAGCTTTTGCGGCAGGAACGCCTGCGTTCATGGGTTCGGCCCTGCGCTGCGCGCATGCCGGGGTTGCTTTCCAACCTATGCTTGCGCACATATATTACAACACGTTTTAGGGGACAAGTGATGGAAACGCGCTCAGCCAGCAGCCACGAGGAGATCCGCGAAGGAGTTCGCAAGCTATGCCGCGATTTCCCCGATGCGTACTGGCGCCAGCTCGACAAAAAAGCCGAGTACCCGAAGGCTTTCGTCGACAAGCTGACAGAAAGCGGCTATCTGGCAGCCCTCATCCCGGAAGAGTACGGCGGCGCGGGCCTGGGAATCACCGAGGCCAGCATTGTTCTGGAGGAAATCAATCATTGCGGGGGAAATTCGACCGCTTGCCACGCGCAGATGTACGTGATGGGCACTCTGTTGCGCCACGGGAGCGAGGAGCAGAAACGTCGCTACTTGCCCGCCATTGCACGAGGCGATCTGCGCCTCCAGGCCTTCGCCGTTACCGAACCTAACGCCGGCTCCGAGACCACAAGGATCGCCACCCGAGCGGTTCGCAAGGGCGATTGCTACGTTGTCAACGGGCAGAAGATCTTCATTTCGCGGGTGAAAGAATCGGACCTGATGCTGTTGCTCGCCCGTACGACGCCGTACGCGGAACTGGAGGACAAGACGCGCGGGCTTTCGGTCTTCCTCGTTGATCTAAGGAACGTCACAGGGAATCTGGAAGTGCATCCCCTGGATTTGATGATCAACCATCACTCGAACTCGGTTACTTTCACCGATGTCGAGATTCCGGCTGAGAGCCTGATTGGCGAAGAGGGCAAGGGGTTTCGGTATATCATCGACGGATGGAACGCGGAGCGGATTCTGATTGCGGCCGAAGCCATCGGAGACGGGCGCTGGTTCGTCGAGCGGGCCACCGCTTACGCCAACCAGCGGGAGGTTTTCGGACGGCCGATTGGAACCAACCAGGGAGTCCAGTTTCCGATCGCGCGCGCCTACGCGCAGGTCGCAGCCGCGGATTTGATGCGGTTCGAGGCGGCAGCCAAGTTCGACCGGCACGAAAAATGCGGCACCGAGGCTAACATGGCCAAGCTTCTTGCTTCAGAGGCGGGCTGGGAGGCGGCCAACGTCTGCCTCAACACGCACGGCGGTTACGGCTTCGCGTGCGAGTTTGACGTCGAACGGAAGTTTCGTGAGACGCGTTTGTTTACGATTGCGCCAATCAA
>JAJYVB010000066.1 GCA_021792265.1 Deltaproteobacteria bacterium
TGTTTTGGCACTGGCCGCAAGCCTGCTGGGTTTGGCGGTTGCGGAAGGAGTTTCGCGCGTCACGATCCCTGTGTCGCCAGGAGCCCGATTTGTCACAAGCACGGGAGAGTCCCTGAATTTAACGTCACGCGGATCGCTGACGCTTCCGCCAAACACAGCTATCTGGCAGATCGCCGACGAGTACGATGCGAAAGCCACAATCACAGGGGATGGCTATCGGGCGCCCAACGGTGGATCGAATCCGGAGATTGTGTTTTTGGGAGACTCGTTTACCTTCGGTGTCGGTCTAAACGATGGACAAACGTTTGTAGCCTTGTACTGCAAGCAACGCGTGCTGACGTGTGCCAATCTTGGGCGGCCGGCCACCGGTACGGTAATGCAGCTCGCCGTTCTCGATTACTATCTTAGAGAGATGGGATGGCGGCCGCGGGTTGTAAAGCTCTTTATATTCGCGACTACCAGTTCGCTGATGCCGGGCAATGACCTGCTGGACAACCTGAGGGAGAGCCACCACCCCGCCGCGGAAGAGAAGCTCGCTTCCGAGCGGATAGTGGGTCTCTCTGGCGTGCTCCTTAGGAGCTCGAACCTGGCGCGTGTGCTTTACTTTTACTACGGCCCCGTCGTGCGTGCTGCGTTTTCACCTCGGCCCTTGGGAGCGCGCCTTCGCGAGGCTTTGAAGATCACCGGCGGGCAATTGGCACAGTTCCAACGGCTGGCCGCACAACATCCCTTCCGCGCTCAGATTTACGTGATCCACCCGGTGCAGGATCTGATCAACGGGACCGGAGCAGCGACTACCACCGCTATCAGGGGGATAGCAGGGGCTTTGCCGGTCTTCGATACCGCGGACGCCATGCCGGGAAACCCGAGACAGTACTATTTTTCCTACGACCAGCATCTCAATGCAAAAGGCGCCGCTGCAATCGCCAGGTTTCTTTTAGCTCAGGATCACGAAGGGGGGCCGGTTGGCGACGCTCCGGCTGAGGACGCGTCGCTGGCCGCGAGGCTGCGACGGTCGAAGGTTTGCTATTCAAGATCGATGGGGGACGCATGATTGCAATTAGCCGCAGGCTTGCGGGGCTCATTCCGTACACTGTCTTCTACTTCCCAACGAGCGAGACAGTGCGGACGTACGCTGAGCGGATGCCACGAATCGCAATGGCAAGGCTGTTTCTGACGTCGCTCGATCTGGCCGGAGGCCGGTGCGTTGTCGCTCATCATCTCGCGACGACAGTCTTGATCGACCTGACGAATGAGCTCGAACTGTTGCATCGGGAGATCCGCAATCCGAACTACCGGCGGCAAATCGCCCGCGCAGTGGAGCTGGGAGACCGCGTCCAAGTGGCGCCCAATGATGCCCGGGCCTGGGCGGACTTCCTGCCACTCTTCAACGACTTCGCGCGTGTGCGCGGTACAGTTGAACAACTTAGCCGCCAACGGCTGGAAGGGTACCGCGAAGCAGGAGAAGCCTTCGTTATCTACCTCGACGGCCAGCCGATGTGCGGGCACCTAACGCTTCCCGATTCGCAGAGTGGGCGCGTTCGCCTGCAGCTATCGTGCAGCAGGCGGCTCGAAGGCCTCGAAGTTTCGGCCATGAGCGGGGTTTTGAATCGGTACCTGATTTGGTGGGAGATCGCCCACTACAAGGCTCGATGCTTCAGCAGCTACGACCTGGGCGGAATCACAGACCGGCCGGACGATGGAATCGCGCGGTTCAAAAAAGGTTTCGGGGGCAGAGTAGTTTTGGAGCACTCTTACTTGTGCGCCGGAGTTAAATGGCTGGGCGAAGTTGTTCAGAGAGCCTTCGAGTTTACTTCTGCCCGCGCGAATCAGATGCGAAAGGTCGAAACTAACCGCTCGTCCTGTGTGGAGCGTTGTTGAAAAGGAGGTGAGTTCTCGGATCAGGCGCGCGGTGAGCGAGGTCTGCTGTTTGGTGACGGAGATGGTTCGAGGATTCAACTGTATTCTGGTCCTTGGATTAGTGGAAGTGCAATATGCTTGAGGAAACAATCAGGTTCCCGGATCCGGCTCTGGAGACCCTTGAGCGCAAGTCTTATCGGCGAGGCGGGGAAACCGTGAACATAGGAAAGTACCTGTCGCGCTGGGATTTGATCCTAGAAAGGTGTCGCAACAAAAAAGTGCTTCATTTGGGCTGCGTGGGTATGACGGAGGCGCCGTTGGCTGAAAAGATCCGGGCGATGCGCGCTGACCTGACACTGCACGCGCATGTGAAGCGAGTTGCGCTGCAGGTCGTTGGGATTGACTACGACGTAGCAGCAGTGACTGAGCTCAACCGGATCGGGTTTAGAGAGATCGTTGCTGGGGATGTACGGAATCTCGATTCGCTAGGGCTCGGAAATGACTTTGAGCTGGTGTTGTGTGGAGATTTAATCGAACATTTGGATGAGCCGGGACGGATGCTCAAAAGCGTGGGCTGTTGCATGTCGGCGCAAAGTGAACTGCTGATCACGACACCCAATGCGTTCGGGCTTCCGAACCTGCTGCGGTACTGCGCGGGGCAGGCGGTCGAAGGGGGAGATCACGTCGTGTCGTTTAATATTTATACGCTTCGCAATTTGCTGGCCCGGCACGGTTTCAGAATTGATGAATGCTACTCCTGTTATGACCGCCGGCCGAGTACGAGGTCGGAGCGGCTGTTTTTGACGCTGGGAGCAGCAGTGTTGAAAATGATACCGGCGTTAGGGGGGACGCTCGCCGTGGCGGCGCGAAAGTGCGACTAGCTAGTGCCAGGTTGGCGGGAAATGCTGATCTATTTGCAAAAAGAGCAGGGCGGACCTGGGGGTTACGGGAGAGAAGGCGCAAATAGAGCTAACAGGCGATTGAGAACAGCTTGGGGGCGGCTTGGTCGTGTTACGCAAGGGATCGTTTGAGACATTTGCTTGGGCGCCCGCCGGTGTGCCGGGTGAGCGCAATGAGCTCGGAGCCGTGCACTTTCAAAGAGAGGCAGACGGTCCTGGCTCGGGCACAGGGGAGGCGCGATGTGGGCGGCAGGGTCGGTTGGTACAGGTTGCGACTACGAGCTGGGACGACGGACATCCGTTCGACCTGCGGGTGGCTGAACTTTTGGCAAAATACGGCCTAACCGGGACTTTTTATGTTCCGATAACAAACGATCGGCCAGTGGTGAAGGCCGCAGAAATTCGCCGGCTTCAACACTTGGGTATGGAGATAGGTTCTCACGGCGTGACCCATTCGCCCTTGGTTGGGCTTCCGGCGGCGCGACACGAATTAGTTGAAAGCAAGGCGCGACTTGAGGAGTTGCTGGGCACGGAAGTTAGCTCGTTTTGCTATCCGAAAGGGAAATTCGACCGGTCACTTCTGCCGCTAGTGAAGGAGGCAGGATATCGGCTGGCGAGGACGACAGCATCGTTTCGAGTCGGTGTAAAGTTCAATCCGTGGATGATGCCAACGTCTTTCCAGTTCTATCCGCACGTTCGGCGAACGCACATAAAACATGCCTTGCGCGGAGCGAACCTGAGCGGGCTCGCATCCTGGGTGCGGTTTTTCGGAATGGAGTGTGAGTTACTGACGCTTTCTGAACGGATAATCGAACATATAGCAAGCCGAGGCGGCATATTTCACATTTGGGGCCACTCGTGGGAAATCGATGCTTGCGGCTTATGGAGCGCTCTGGAGAACGTTTTAAAGCGTATCGCTAATCAACCGGGGTTTTTATACTTAACCAACTCGGAGGTCGTGCAACAGGTCGGCGGGTGCGCGTCCTGATAGTTCACAATTCGTACCGTCAGCCCGGCGGCGAGGACGTCGTGGCGGAACAAGAGGCTCGTCTGCTTCGGCGGCTGGGTCATTATGTGGTCGAATACCGCCGCTCCAATCGCGAGCTGCCGGATGGCGTGCTGAGCACGCTAGCGATGGGAAGGCGGCTGATTTGGGCCTCCGACGCTATTCGGGAAATAAGTGAGGTTGTCAGGCGCGAGAGACCGGACATCAGCCACTTTCATAATACGATGCCAATGATCTCTCCCGGCGCTTATTACGCGTGCCGGCGCCTGGGGGTCCCGGTCGTCCAATCACTCCATAACTACCGGCTGCTATGCCCGAAGGGCGACTTGTTTCGAAAGGGCGGGGTCTGTGAGGAATGTTTGGGGCGAGCGGTGACGTGGCCGGGCGTGTGGCACGGGTGTTACCACGATTCACGGTTTCAGACGGGTGCGGTTGCGGCGATGCTTGCTGTGCATCGAGCCCTGGGAACGTGGCGCGACCAAGTTGACGTGTATATCGCGCTGACCGAGTTCGCACGGCGCAAGCTGGTCGAAGGTGGTATCCCTGCCGAAAAGGTGGTTCTAAAGCCGAACTTCGTCGAGCCCGATCCCGGTGGAGGCGGGGGAGATGGCGATTATGCAATCTTTGTGGGACGCATTGTTCCACAGACGCTGACAACCATGCTTGACGCCTGGAAGCTGGCGCCCGATTTGCCGCTCAAGCTCGTCGGAAGCGGTGCAGAAGAGCCGGAGGTTGCCCGTCGGATTGAAAACCGGGGTCTGGGAGGTGTCGTGCGCGTCAATGGCCCCGTCCCCCGCTCGCAGGTATTCGATCTAATCCGAGGTGCTCTTTTTCTGCTGTTCCCGTCGCCCTGGTACGAGACTTTTGGGATGGCAACCATCGAGGCCTTTGCTTGCGGGGTTCCGGTTATCGCTGCACGAGTTGGCGCAATGGCCGAGATTGTGGAAGAGCGACGAACGGGTCTTCACTTTTCGCCCGGAGACGCCGGGGATTTGGCGGAAAAGGTGAGATGGGCGGCGAGCCATCGGCCAGAGATGCGGAGAATGGGCGACAATGCGCGCCGTACCTTCGAGGAGAAATATTCGGCGGCGCAAAACGGTCCGGCCTTGACGGCGGCATACGAGAAAGCGATTACCCTGTCCAGGGCCAGGCACGTCGTCAACTGACGCGTCTACAGCGGCTGCTCGTTGGCAGGCGTTCGAAAGGGTAGGACGGCGCTAAGTTGATAAGCTGCTATTGCCGGATTGGCGCTTACCCCTTTAGGACCGGCGTCGGTGGCCAGAGATTGCTCCAGCATCTACGTAACTGCCCAACCGCTCGGTGGTTTTCATGCCCTCGCCGGGGTGGCAAGACTGCTACGGTTCTGGCGTTACGCAGTGGATCGGGGCTATAAGCTAACTGTGCCGGGACTCTCATAAAAAACTACGGTTACGCTACTATGCCCGCTCGGGGAGGGGACGCTATGCTACGCCGTTATTGCGATGGTCCAGCTTGGCTGAGTCTTGCGCTGGCATCCACGATAGTCCTGCTGCTCCTGTTCCCGCTCTCGCCCGCTGCGCCTGCGTCGGCGAAGACGCCGGTGGGTAAGCTGGTCATCAGTCCGCGCATCTTGAAATTTCCGACAACCGAGGGTGGAACTTCCAAAACTCTGAGCTTTACCCTCTTCAACAAGGGTACCGCCGAGCTCGTGGGCTCGGTCGGAACACCGTCCACGGCTCAATTCGTAGTCATTGGCGGCAGCGCTTTCAGCATCGAGCCCGGCGGTAACCTTCCCGTCTCCGTCGAGTTTTTACCTCCGCGCAAGGGTACATATCGAGCGAAGCTACCGATCACGGTCACAAACCAGAAAAAGCCCTTCGAGGAGAACCTCGTCGGTGTCGCAACCCCGGCGCCATCGGGCACCGTGCTGGTCGCGGGCGGCTGGATCAACACCGTAGCGGGCACAGCCAGCACCGAAATCTACAATTCCGTTACGGGCAGGTTTACGCCGGGCCCGAACATGAATGACAGCCGCGGTACGCCCGCCGCGAGCTGGCTTGACCCCGCAGTAGTCAGTGGCGCGCAAGCGGGCGAAGTTCTTATCTCAGGCGGGGAGGACACCGCGGACAATATTCTTGGCAGCACACAGCTATTCGATCCGGCTACCAACAGCCTTGCGACGGGCCCGGGCGGCGCGCCGCGCGCGGAGCATACTTCGACCCTGCTTGCCAGCGGCCAGGTGCTGCTCGACGGTGGGCTGACCTTCTTTTTCAGCAACATCATCGGCCTTAACGACCAGGAGCTCTACGATCCTGTGCCCGACACCATCACCACGACCGGGGCCATGAACGACGCGCGCGGGGAGCAGACGGCGACATTAATCGAGGGATGCGGCTGCCCGCGCGACGGGATGGTGCTGGTTACGGGCGGCATAGACGACACGTTCGACTCTGCGGGATTTGCCGTCGCAACGGCGACCGCGGAACTGTACGACCCGAGCAGCGGCACGTTTTCATGCGTTGGCGGAGTGAACGGCTCGACGGGATTCTGCAACGCTACGATGAGCGTGGCGCGATGGGAGCATGAGGCGACGCTGCTGCACGACGGAACCGTGCTGATCACCGGAGGTATCACGACTGACCTTGGAGGCCGCGACGGGACCACCTCAGCCGACCTTTACGATCCGGTCAGCAATACGATCTCGCCGGTGGGGAATATGAACGTTGCGCGCGAGGGCCACACAGCGACTCTGATCGAGGGCTGCAACTGTGCGGCGGACGGTGAGGTTTTGGTCGCAGGCGGCCAGAACGCCACCGGTGCCGTGATCAACAGCGCAGAATTATACGATCCGGCATCCAAGACGTTCCACGTGACCGGAAGCATGAAGTCGCCGCGCGCAACCCACGACGCTACGGCGTTTGCAGTCGGAGACCTCGCGGGTTTCGTCCTCATAACGGGCGGATATGCGAAACCTGGCGGCAAAGCGCTGCCCTCAGCGGAGCTTTACAACCCTTTTACGGGCAAGTTCGTTCCGACCGGTTCGATGAAGCAGGGTCGATACGAGCACGCCGCGGCCTTGATTCCGCCTCCGTGACGCGGTTGGCGAGCGCGGATCGTCTCCAGCAGCGTTCGGCGCCGAGTCTGCAGTAACTTCAACGCGCTCTGATGACAACCGGAACCTGACGCTTGAGGATCTGTTGCACCCCGGCGCCGGTGGTGGAGAATTAGCGTGCGAGGACTGGCCTGGGGAAGAGTTAGCCGGTCGCGACCGCGGCTGCTGCCCTCGGAAGGCGCAAAGCGCTTGCGCAGCGTGGAGCAGCCGCCACCTAAAAGCGCAAAGGAGAGGGTAGTGAGCTTCGAATACAAGGGCCGCGTCGTGCGCGGCATCGATATCCATACCCACGTGCCGCGCCCTGGCGGCCTCAAGGCTGACCCACGGGCTGAACAAAAGGAGCGCTATTTCCGTCATACGCGGCAGAGCATGACCGTCGAGCAGATGGTGGACCTTTATCGACGGCTGGAGATGGTAGCGATCGTTTTCGACGTCGATATGGAGACCGTGACGGACGACCCGTTTGTCGGCAACGACTACCTCGCCGAGATTCAGCGCCGCTACCCGGACGTGCTGATAGCATGGGCGAGCGTCGATCCGCACAAGGGCCGCAAGGCGGTCCGGGAGCTGGAGAGGGCGGTCAAGGAGCTGGGGCTACGCGGCCTCAAGCTCCATCCCAACTGTCAGGCCTTTTATCCGAACGACACCGCGTACTATCCGCTTTGGGAGAAGGCGCAGGAGCTCGAGATTCCCGTCCTTTTCCACTCGGGCCACACGGGCATCGGCGCGGGGATGGAAGGGGGTACGGGGATCCGGCTGAAATACAGTCAGCCGATTCCGTACCTCGACGACGTAGCCGCTGATTTCCCCGAACTTAAGATCATCGCCGCGCATCCTTCGTGGCCGTGGCAGGAGGAGGCGCTATCCGTCGCGCTGCACAAGGCGAACGTCTACCTTGACCTTTCGGGATGGTCGCCGAAATACTTCTCGCCGTCGCTGATTCAATACGCGAACACTCTTCTGCGGGACAAAGTGCTCTTCGGTTCGGATTTTCCTGTTATCGATCCCGAGCGCTGGCTCGCTGATTTCGCGGCGGCCGGTTTTCGCGACGAGGTGCGTCCCAGGATAATGGTTGAGAACGCGCGGCGCCTTCTGGGAGTCTAACGGGATAGGGGGAGATAAAAGCCAGTGCGGCGCCGTGCCTAGCGGCCTCTTGGAACAAGGAAAGCCTATGTCAGCGAAAATGGTGCGTCCGGAGTCTTACCAGCGCGCAACCCAGCGGGCGGCAGTAGAAGCCGTCAGAGTGGAAACCGCTGCCGAAGCTTATCTCACTCTGCTCGGTGAGCGCGGTATCGATTACCTGTTCGGCAACGGCGGTACGGATTTCGCCTCGATCATCGACGCGCTTGCCCATCTGGAAGCCACGGGCCGAAAAGCTCCCCGGCCGATCACTGTGCCGCACGAAACGGTCGCGGGCTCGATGGCGCACGGCTTCTACCTGGTGACCGGACGGCCGCAACTCGTGATGGTTCACGTCACGGTGGGAACGGCAAATCTGCTGGCGGCCGTGATGAACGCGAGCCGATCCAGAGTGCCGGTTATCTTCAGCGCCGGGCGCACTCCGATTACGGAGAAGGGCAGCCCGGCGTCGCGCAACGTCCATATTCACTGGGCGCAGGAATCGTTCGACCAGGCTTCTATCGTCCGCGAGTGGGTCAAATGGGATTACGAGTTACGCGACCTCGCGCAGCTCGAGACCGTGGTCGATAGGGCGCTTTCGGTTGCGATGGCGGAACCGCGCGGGCCGGTCTACCTGAGCCTGCCGCGCGAGGTCCTCGCTCAGCGGTGCGAGTCGTTCAGCTTTAGGAAAATGCCGAGCGCGCTGGCGCCGGAGCTTGCTCATGAAAGACCGGAGGGCCTCGAAGAAGCGGCCAACGCTTTGGCTCAAGCGAAAAATCCGTTGATTGTGGCCGGCGCAGCGGGTGCGTTTCCGGGCACGGTCGCCGAGCTGATACGGATAGCCGATACGGCGGCGATACCGGTGGTCGAGGCTCCCGGACGCAACTTCTGCAACTTCCCGACCACTCATCCGATGCACGTCGGTTTCAACAGTCACGAACTTATCAAAGAAGCGGATGTAATCCTGGTTGTCGAGTCCGGGACGCCCTGGCTCCCGGCGATCGGCGAACCGGCACCCGGCGCGACCGTGATCAGCGTGGGGATGGACCCGCTTCAGCTTCGCCATCCGATCTGGGGATACCCGGTGGATGTTCCGATCGTATGTAATTCCCGTGCTGCTCTTGCGGCGCTCAATTCGGAGCTGGGTGAGCGCCTTCGTGAGCAAGCGACGGAGGTTGGCGAGCGCCGGCAGCGCTGGACGCAGCTTCACGAGCGGCAGAGAGCCGTGTGGCGGGCCCATGCCGACGTAGTAAAAGGCGATCGGCCGATCGATCCCGCGTGGGTGTCGCGCTGCATCAGCGATGTCAAAAGCGCCGATACCATCTGCCTCAACGAATACGATCTTTCGCCGCTGCAGACCGAGTTCACGGAGCAGGGGACTTACTTCGGTCCGCCCTCGGCGGGAGGATTGGGGTGGGCGCTCGGAGCGGCCTTAGGCGCAAAGTTGGGCGCGCCGGAGCGAACCGTCATCTGTGCAGTCGGCGACGGCTCGTACATTTTCGGCGCGCCATCAGCGGCCCATTTCGTTGCGCGGGCCCAAAACCTGCCGGTGCTGTTCGTGATCTTCAACAACCAATGCTGGGGTTCGGTCAAGGAGTCCAATCGCACGCTTCATCCTGAGGGATGGGCGGCACGCAACCAAAATTATCCGTTGTGCGATCTGCGCCCGTCGCCCGACTACGAAAAGATCGTCGAGGCCTTTGGTGGATATGGTGAGAAGGTCGAGGATCCGGCCGAGATGCGTTCGGCGCTGGAACGAGCGCTGCGCGCCGTTCGTGAGGAAAAACGCCAGGCGGTCCTGAACGTCATCTGCAAGTACCCGCAGTAGAAGCGGCTAGCTGCGCGGGTGACGTTTTTGGGCCAAAAGCTGGCCCTCAGGCCACGTCTGGACACCGGGGGCGTGACGGATTACGGTCTTGGCGTTGGAAAACAGGCAGGAAGAGGGCCAGCGACGATAACGCATAGCACGAAAACTTGCGGGCTAGTCATGTGACGTGCGCTCATGTAAGCTTACACGTGCGAAGACGTGCAAATGAATCGCCGGGGCGGCGTACCCAAGTGGCTAAGGGAGAGGTCTGCAAAACCTCCATTCAGCGGTTCGAATCCGCTCGCCGCCTCCACAAGAACGACGGTGCAGCTTCCTTCTAAAAATTGTGGCCAAGCCGCGTAGGGCCGCCGGCGGCGCGACCTTGCCCCTGTCCTTGAAATGTGAGTTGCCCGAGGCGGGCGGCGGCTTACAGTTTGCCGAAAATCATGAATGACCACGACCGTCTGGATCTGCTCGGGATGCTTGCCGAGCTTTCGTACTTCGAGCGGGACTTGAAGCTTACGTCGGGGCGAAGCTCGAACTATTACATCGACTGTAAGCGGACTCTTTACCTGCCGCGGGGCGCGTATCTGGCGGGCGAGCTGATGGTCGAGCTGGCGATAGCCAACCGTATCGAGCAGCTCGGCGGTCTTGCCGCGGGCGCTCTTCCGGTGACCGACGCGATCATCGGCGCCGCTTACCGGCATGGTGCCGACCTGCGTGGTTTTTTCGTGCGTAAGCAGACCAAGGAGCATGGGTTACAGCAGCAGATCGAGGGGGCTTTCCGGCCAGGGCTTCGAACGGCCGTTATCGACGACACGATAACCAGCGGCGGCTCAAGCCTGGAGGCTGCCCGAGCGGTGCGCGAGGCGGGCGGCGACGTCGTGGCCGCGATGGCTCTTGTCGATCGCGGCGAGGGGGCCGCGGAGGCGTTCGCTCGCGAAGGTCTTCACTACGTCTACCTCTTCAGCGCCGCGGAAGTCCGCGCCCGGCGGTTCTCAAAGGGATGACGGTTCCGTGGTTGTGCCCGCTCCGCGCCTGCAACCGGGATTACCCGCGCTTTGCGGCCGCACGCGCCTGACCGCGATCTTCGGCAATCCTGTGGGCCACTCGCTCTCGCCGGCGATCCATAACGCCGCCTACGCGGCGCTAGGAATGGAGCGCGCCTACGTGGCCTTCGAGGTGAAGCCTGAGCATCTGCGCGACGCGATGCGAGCGGTTACGGCGCTCGGTATTCTTGGCGTCAACCTGACGGTGCCGCACAAAGTGCGGGCGCTTCGGATGCTGTCCGGCGCAAGCGGCGAGGCGCGGCTGTTGGGAGCCGCCAACTGCGTTACGAACCGCCGGGGCCGCCTGTTGGGCGACAACACGGACGCACGCGGGTTACAGATGGCGGTTGAAAGTCTCGGTGTCGTTCTTCGGGGAACCACTGTTCTGACAATCGGGGCAGGTGGGGGCGCCGCAGCCGCCGTGCTGGCGGCGCTGCGGCTCGGCGCTGGCCGTGTGGTCATCGCCAACCGGACCGTAGCGAAAGCGCGAGCGCTTGGGCTGCGGTTATCGGCCGTGGCAGGCCCGGGCCAGCAAGTAGAGTGGGGCGGGCTCGACAAGTTGGCCGATCCGGCTCTTCTGGGCGACGTTGCGGCCGTCGTGAACGCCACGTCGGTGGGGTTGAAGGATCATCGCTTCCTGCGGTGCGACTATGGAGCAACGCAGCCGCAGACGGTCTTTTACGACCTGATCTACGGGGCGGAGCCAACTCCGTTCATGCGCCCGGCAATCGTGCTGAAGCGGCGATGTTTTGATGGCCGCGAGATGCTGCTCTACCAGGCCGCGCTCGCCTTTCGGATCTTCAACGGTATCGAACCGCCCGTCGATGCGATGCGCCTCGCTCTGAACGAAGCGCTGGGCGCTAGCGGCCGGTAAGCCGGGCGCGGGCTTCCATCCCAGACAAAGCAGCTCCCCAATGAGGCCGAAATCCGGTAGGTGAGCATCAAGCAGGGCGTTTACGGCCAAAATACGAGGTCTTGGTGCGGCTGTTGACACATAGCCGCGTTTGTGCAGACTTCATCCTAGGCCGGACCAGACAAGCAGACCTCCTTAGCACCGACCCCGACCGCCGCCTGCACCACCGGGCGGGGGGTACATCGCAGATCGAAAGGGTCCGGGTCGCGCTGTACCGTAAATCTTCACGCGGCACACGCTGACCCGAACTCTCGCAAGGGGTCGCCAGCTCACCGGCCGGCGTCGCGCGGGCGAGTGATGACACCTTTTGGGGGTCGCCACGATGAACAGAATCAGATCTTTCCTTCGGTGCAGGGCGACGATTGCTCTTGGACTTTTGCTCGTGTTTCTGACCTGCACGGCCGACGAATGCGACGTCTTTCTCAGCGACATTATGATCCCAAAAAACAGCGACCAGACTAAATGCAGCCCGGCTGAGATACGTGAGGCTCTTTCGCAGTTTAAACTTCTCTTCGGTACCCTCGGGCCGCCCCCGGCGAATCCTGCGATAGCACGAAAGGTTTCGAGCCTGCCGCCGAATGACGACCTAGTGCTGGTCGCCGGGGGCGCTTTCCACAATCCGTCAGCCGAATTGCTCACACTGGGCAGTTCGCCCACGACAGCCGCTACGGCCGGTCCCATGATGATCGACCGGGTGGGGCAGACCGCTAATCTTCTCGGCGTCGGTCCGCATGCCGGGCAGGTGCTCATAACTGGCGGTCAGAGCGTTTCCGCCGAGGAAGGGGCTGCGCTCGCCTCGGCCGAGCGCTACGACCCCGCCTCGGGCACTTTCACCTGCGTAGGGGGCACGTCGGGAGGAGCCTGCGCGAACAGCATGGTCTCGGCGCGGGACGCCCATACAGCGACGACCCTCGAGGACGGCACGGTGCTGGTCGCCGGAGGTTACGACCAAAGCGGCAATGCTCTGAGGAGCGCCGAGATCTACGACCCCTCGACCGATTCGTTCAGCGCCACGTCGGGCAGCTTGCCGACCGCGGTCCATCACCATACCGCCACGCTAATCGATACCGGGTCCGGCGGCCCCGACAACGGCGAGGTGCTGATCGCGGGGGGCACCAATGGCAGCGGCCCGGTGGCCAGCGCCGCGCTCTACGATCCGGTGACGAAGACTTTCACGTCCACCGCGGGCGCGATGACGTCGGCACGCCTTCTGGCGACGGCGACCTTTCTCGATCCGAGCGTGGTCAAGGCGCTCGGCGGCGACGTCCTGATTGCCGGGGGTTACGGTGGTTCCGGCTCCAGCGCCGAACTTTTCGACCCGAAAACCAACAGCTTCACCGCGATCGCATCGCCGATGAACGAGGCGCGAGCGGTGCACGGGGCGGTGCTGTTGCCCAACGGCAAGGTGCTTTTGTTCGGCGGCATAAACCCCAATAACAACCAGGAGCTTGCGGATGCCGAGCTGTTCGATCCTGCAACCCAGACGTTTACCTCGACGAACTCGACGGCATGCAGTCAATTCTCCTTTAACGCGACTCCGGCGCTAGGGTGCATGATCGACGTTGGCGAAGGGCAGCAAGCGGTTCTGCTTC
>JAJYVB010000067.1:0-4792 GCA_021792265.1 Deltaproteobacteria bacterium
ATCGCCCTGCCTTATGCCGAGCGATGAGCTTGGGCGCAGAATCGCGTTTCTCATGAGATCGCAAAACGCAGCTAGCTTTTTCACGCTCTCACGCAGAGTCGCTCCATCCGTGATCAAGCAGCGTCGGTAAACCGATTCCGTTCTACGCCAAATCATCCACATCGCGGCGGACCGAGATACTCGGGCGCGCTCAAGATTGCGGACTGCGCGGCGGCGCCGAAGATCGTGGGCGACGCGGTCGGGATAGCCGGCGAGGCGGCAGGCCCTGTCCCAAGCCGTGTAGAAATCCTTAATCGGCTTGCCCTCGCGATGGAACGGCTACTGAATGATGCGCCCCGTTGCGAGTTCGAGCCGCCGAGTCCGCTCTCCTACGCGGCATCGCCAATCCTCAATGCTCGGCTAGAACTGACACACCGCCTCCATGTACCCGAAAGTCTCCTCGCGGCCGTTGGGAAAGTCGGCCGCGACTACTGACCCCCCGAACATATGGCCTCCATACAGATTGAAGGTCAGATACCGGTTCGCGTTCCAGGTCAGCGAGGTGTCGAGTACCGACCCCAAATAGCTATTGCCGAGGCTTGGCCGGCCCACGTAGCCGAAAAGATGGCTGTCGAACGCGCCGCCGCCGTAATACCACAGATCGCGGTTGGAAGAGAGCCAAAGACCATGCAAAGTAGTGCGCAGGTTAATATCAGCTGTTGGGAAGATTATCAACTCGCCGAGAACGTCCGTCGAGTTCATCATGTTGTATATGGGGTCGAGAGCATAGATGCGCGGCGTCGGCAGTATTTGGAAGAATGTCCCGTGCACGCCGTTGTTGGGGTTGTTGTCGCCAGAAGCCATGTCGTAACCGAGCCGCAGCCACGGCGTCCAGGGAACATCGTCGAAGCGATAGCCAGCTTCCGCAGTAGCTGCGTAGGCCGCCTGGGTCTGGTCGCCCCAATTGCCGAACTGATACGCGCCCCATACCATGAAGTCGGCGGTTCCCGGCCCGAGCTTCACGTCGTGCACGAAGTCGGCGCCGATCGTATCGATGCTGATGGAGCGGAGGTTTTTCTTCGCGCTCGACGCGGGCTCGTTGTCCACTGGCACCAGGCCGCGATTGTCGTCATACCAGATATAGAAAACGCGCCCCAGGGAGTTTCCCCACGCGCCGTCGGTGCGAAATCCGCTCAGCGCGGCATAGATTACGTCGACCGCACTGATTTCGTCCATACCGTTCAGGTCGAAGACGCCCCTGGTCGGCACACCGTAAAAGACGAGGGCTCGCCAGTTTTGGCCACCGTAACCGACCTGCGCGCCGTCGAACGATCGCATAACATCCGACCATCCGAAGTTGCCTATCAGCCTCTGGGCAACACGGTTGTCGGTGATCCATTGGATCTGGCGATCCTCGACCGGCAGGTCCTTGCCGTCGAAAAACTCGAACCGGCCGCCCTTGACGGCGAGATCTTTCAGGATCTGGCCGCCAAATTCGACGTAGCCTTGTTTAAGGAACACAGACGAGTCGAAGCTTTCCTTGCGGACTGAGTAGTAATTTGCGCCCAGTCCCAGCGCACCCTTCGGTGCGGGCGCGATGGCGTCGTCCGGAAGGCCGAAGAACGTCGGGTTCATTCCCTCGACGAACAATTTCACCCCGTCAAGCTGGTAGCCTATGCCGAGCCTGGCGACGAGCGCCGGATAGTTATACTGATTGTCGTTGCCGAAGGCAGACGGTACCGGGCCGGCGTTGAAATAGCTCCAGGTATAGTCGCGAAACCGTATCCATCCGCTGAGCGTCAGCGGCTCGTCGTCGATGGTTGTGAGGTCCATCGCATCCGAGATTCGGGGCGTCGCGATAGCCAACGCCCCCAACAGCATAAGGAGCAGGACAGGGCCACGAGATGGCGCAACGCTGGTGGATTGCCGACGCGTCGAAAGCATTCTTCCCCCTTGCCGAGTAACGAAGCTGTTTAGCGCTTGAGTGACTGAGTATTTGGATGCGACCGGCAGGCCGGCCGCAAACACACAAACTTTATTGGCACTTGGGATCGGGCTTGTTCGCGCAACTCGCAGGTAGGACTCAGGCATAAGAACCTTACCGGCACGTGCGCTATTGCCGCCCTCCCTTGCGAACGCTCCACCAGCCACCAGACAAGGAGCAGATCGAAAGCGACCAGGAACTCGAACAGCGCGAAACCTCGCGCATAGCCGAGCGGAGCGCCCAGCACCTGCACGAGCGCACCCATTGCCGGCGGGATGAGGAAACCGCCAAAAGCTCCGAGGCCTCCGACCAGGCCCGCGGCGCTGCCGACTGCCTCAGGAACGTACTGCGGGAGCAGCTTGAAGACGATGCCGTTCTGCAGCCCCATGCCAAGCCCCATCATCAGAATTCCCGCAACCGAAAGCGCTAAGCTCTGGGAAACCGCAACCGTCAGGGCGCCGGCCCCAATCAGGGCAAAATTGCCTTGCAGCGCATAACGAATGGAAAGCCGATCGGCAAGGAGCCCTGCGGGCACCCTCACCAGCGAGGTCACCTCGGCAAAGACGAGCGTCAAAAGCCCCGCCTGGATCAGCGACAAGTTGTACATCGCGTGCCAGTAACTCGGCAGCCACACGACAAGCGCGAGGAACCCGCCGAAGGAGGTGAAATAGAAAGACACCAGAACCCAGGTGGCGGCCTCCCACACAGCGATGCCCATGCTCGCGCTGAACGTGGCCGCAGGTGCCAGTTCCTGCCCCAACGCTGCCAGTTCATCAGGGTTCAGTTCGCGCCCCTGGGCGCGTACTTGAAATGACGGCGCGTCGTAAATAGCAAGTGCGTAAACCGCCGTGATGGCAGCAAGTGCGCCGAACCAGAGGCCGTAACCAGCCAATATTCCGAGCGACGCCACGGCTACCGGGAGAAGTCCCGAAGATATCCCGGGCGCGAGGTTGCCCAGCCCGGCAAATACGCCGAGCGCGCCTCCTTGCTCCCGGCGCGCGAACCAGTACGACACCTGGCCGATCCCTACCGAGAATGTCGCAATGCCGCATCCCGCAAGCGCTCCTAGCAACAGTAGAACAGGATAGAGCCCTGCCAGCCGATCCGGATAATGAGTGCGCAGCAGCCACAAGAGTCCGCCCACGCCAGTCAGCGTCAGGCCGAGCAAGGTCAGGAACGGCCGCCGGCCGCCTGCCCTGTCGGCCCATGCTCCAAACGGAATTCTCAGAAGCGATCCGGTTAAATTGGCAGCCGCGGCCAGCGTGCCGGCCTGAAGCGGCGACAGCCCCATCAGCTCTTGAAATCGCGGCACCAGGGGGCCGAAAATCGCCACGCCGGCGAATCCCCCAAAGAATGCCATTGTGGCCAGCCACAGAGCCTGCTGTTTGCTGCCTCGAATACGATCACGCAGGGCAACGCTCAGTTCTGGGGCGAGTCGCGCCCCCTGCCGCTTGCCGCTGTGAGCATTCATCGGCAGCCTCCTTTAGCAGGTCGCAGGTAAAGAGGTTTTTGATGCTAAGAAGAACCGGCCAAATGATAGTCCTTTATGCTTATGGGCTCCCAGCTTGATGCATGCTTGGGCTTTTTCGCAACTACTCAAAGGCCTGTCCGTGACGAACCCGGCGCCATCGCAGCCTTGGATGTTTCGGCCAATACAGGTTGCCACCGCCGCGAGTACCAGATTACGACCTGGTACGGCCGCCATAGATAGCTAATCGGCACAGCCACCAGGTGGACCAGGCGAGTAAATGGGAACAGCAGGATAATCCCGAAGCCCAGCAGCATATGCGTCTGCACTACGGCGGGCAGGCCGACTACATAATCAATACGGGGATGAAGCGTGAAGAGCGAAATGAGCCAAGGCACCGCCGTGTGCAGGTACCAGTCCGCCCCCCAGCGGTAGAAAAATGCCACCCAGAACCCCAATGCGACCTGGACCGCCAGTGCGGCGAGCAGCACCCAGTCCATCACCGTCGTAACCACCATGACCCGCGCGTTGGTAACCCTTCGCAGAATCAGGATGGCCAGGCCCGCGAGCGTGATCAGCGCCAGCGCAAGTCCTGTCACTTCGAGCACGTAAAGGCGAATTGGGGCGCCGATCAGATGCCCCCAAGCGGCCGGGAAAAGCAATGCCAGCAGATGTGCTGTCAGGATCAGGAGTATCCCGTAGTGCCACGGCACGGCGCCCCAGAATTCGAGACGATTCTCCAAAAATTGCGAAGACTGGCTGGAGTAAGAAAAACGGTCGGCACGATAGCGATAAATCCCCGCGAGAACCGCGAGAATCATCGCGACGTAAGGAAAAGCCACGAACAGGACAACGCTGCTCATCCTTCAACTCTCCTTGCGTTCTGCTCTACGCTCGCGGGATAAAGGCGCCCAAGCACCAAGCTCAGAGCCCTAATCACGTACAGGTAGACGGCGCGTTCCGGATCGCGCTCGGCGCCGTTTTCCGCATGCCCTGTTCCGGTTTCCGATTGTGCCGGCACTCCCACGCCCGCCATCTTTTCCAAGGCTGGCAAAACCGCCTCCCGCGCCAGCTCCGCGGCGAATTCCGGTTCGGCGCAGACGGCGAGAAAGCGCAGGATCAACGCAAGATGGTCAGGCAGTTCGCGGCTGTCGGCCTGTCCCGATGCGCGATAGTGCTCGCGCAGTTTTACAATGAACACGCTGCGTTTGTAACTCTCGCCGAACAGATGCGCGCCGACGTAAGGATGGCATACGGGGTCGAGGTCGAAGGTTTCGCTGAAGATCTCCTCTAGCCGGCCCGGCGCCGCCGCCTGGACGAAGCTTCGGAATCGGCCCAGCGCGGCCGGCGCCTCCGAGTCA
>JAJYVB010000067.1:4802-13335 GCA_021792265.1 Deltaproteobacteria bacterium
CGGCGAGGACTTCGGCCTCGCACAAAGACGCTGCGAGTCCACCTGCCGGAAAGCTAAGCAGGTCCGCGAAGCTCTCCAGAATGCGCCGATTGTTTCCGCTGCTCAACACGCGCCTACCACTTGCGCTGCGGCGCCTCGCGGAAGCCGAAGCCGGCCGCGGGCTTGTGGTCGAAGGGATCGAGCACGGGCTCGATGGCGGTTTCGCGGCTGAGCGGAGGCACGACGAAGCGCTCCTCGAAGGTCGGAACCGACGTCAGCCTGAAAATCGCTTCGGCCTCTTCGGCGGTGCTGTCGGCCAACTCCAGGGCTTTCCGAGCCTCCTCGCGAGGAATGTCTTTGACCTGCGTAAAACGCTTGTAAAGCCGGACCGCGATAAGCTTGCGGTAAACGGCCAGCACGATCTCCTGATTGCCTGCTGCGAACAGGTTCGCCATGTATCGTACCGGCAGCCGCGCTCCTTCGAGCGAACTGAGCATCGGGCCCAGCCGTTCCTGCGCGCCGTCGCTGCATTCGTAGCTCTCGCCCTTGGCCGCGGCGCGTACCGGCCCCATCGGTGGAACATAGAAGAGGCTGGGCAGCGTGCGGAATTCCGCATGAAGCGGCAGGGCAAGCTTCCATTGCTTTACGAACTTGTAGACCGGCGACTTGCGCGCCGCCTCGATCATGTCAGCACGCACCCCGCTTTGCGCCGCTGCTGCGGCAATCGCGGGATCGAACGGGTCCTGGATTATCTCCCGCTGCGCCTCGACGAGCTGATCCTGCGGCGCCGACGCCGCCTGCTCGATCCGATCCGCGTCGTAGAGCAGCACGCCAAGGTATCGGATACGGCCCACGCACGAGTGGAAGCAGGCGGGCGGCTGGCCGCTTTCCAGACGCGGGAAACAGAGGATGCACTTTTCCGACTTCCCCGTGGACCAGTTGTAATAAACTTTCTTGTACGGGCATCCCGATACGCACATGCGCCAGGCGCGGCATTTCTCCTGGCTGACGAGCACGATTCCATCCTCGCCGCGCTTGTACACCGAACCTGCCGGGCAGACCCCGACGCAGCCCGGATTCATGCAGTGGTTGCAGATACGGGGCAAATAGAAAAAAACTTCCCGCTCGAGTTCGTTTAGCTGGCGGCGCTGCTCGTCCGTAAGTCCGGCGAGATTGGGATCGTTCGCCGCATAGACCGGCGATCCGCCGAGGTCATCGTCCCAATTGGGACCCGCCTCGATATCGACCGGCTTGCCGGTGATCATGGAAACCGGCCTCGCGGTGGGCTGGTCGTCGCCCTGCGGCGAGTTGAAAAGCGCCTGATAGTCGTAGGTCCAGGGCTCGTAGTAATCGTCGAGAGTGGGCAGAGCCGGATTGTGAAACAGGTTGGCCAGAGCGCCCAGGCGGCTATGGAGCCGGGGCCTGAGCTTGCCGTCTCTGCGCTCCCATCCGCCGCGATACTTTTCCTGGTCCTCCCACAGCGTGGGGTAGCCCGTGCCGGGCTTGGTCTCGACGTTGTTCCACCACATGTATTCGGTGCCTTTGCGGTCGGTCCAGATGTTTTTGCAGGCGATGCTGCAGGTGTGGCACCCGATACACTTGTCGAGATGGAAAACCATCGCGACTTGCGCCCTGATATTCATCGTTGACCTCCGAAGCCCATCCGGCGCCGGACTTGCGATCGGCCGTGTTCGCCATACGCTGCGGTAACCATCGATGCCTGCCTCACCACTGGAGCTTCGAGAGCTTTTTGACTACGCAGTAGGTATCACGCGTTAATACGCCGATCGGCCCCCAGTAGTTGAAATTGTAGGTGAACTGGGCGTAGCCGCCAGCCAGTTGCACGGGATTGATGCGCGTGCGGGTAAGGCTGTTATGGGCTCCGGCGCGGCGATTGTTGCGCACCTGGGACTTGGGAACCGAGATGGTCCGCTCGGTAGCGTGGTAAACCATGCAGGTGCCGGGCTGGACGCGCGAGCTTACTGCGGCGCGCGTCACCACCACTCCGTTGTCGTTGTAAACCTCGACCCAGTCGTTGTCCTGCACTCCGATTTTGCCCGCGTCCTTGTCATTGAGCCAGCAGGGTTCGATTCCGCGCGACAAAGTGAGCATCCGATGGTTATCCGAGTAGGTCGAGTGGATATGCCACTTGCCGTGAGGGGTAATATAGTTGAGCACCAGGCTGTCATTGCCATTCGGGCTTTTCAGCACGTCGCCGGTACGCGCAGGATCGAGCTTGGGCTTGACGGTCGGCAGATGCTCGCCGAAGTCGAGGTAGTGTGGATGGTCGACGTAAAAGTGTTGCCGCCCGCTGAGCGTGCGCCACGGCACCAGGCGTTCCACGTTGAGGCACCAGGCGGCGTAAGCGCGGCCGTCGTTAACCATTCCGGTCCAGCACGGGCTTATCAGCGTGCGCCGGGGCTGGCGCGTGAGGTCGGCAAAAGTCATCCGGACGCCGCGGATTTTTTCGGCAAGATCCGAGAGCGGCAAGCCAATCCTTTCCTCTTCCGCAGCGAAGGCCGTGTAGGAGACCTCGCCGTTGCTCTCCGGCGCGAGATGCAGAATGACGTTGGCCGCGTCGAGCGCGTCTTCGAGCGCGGGATACTTCTGCCCGTCCCATTCGACGCATCGCGTGCGCCGCGAGTCGGGCGTGCCCCCGGCCGGCTTCTCAAGCAATTCGTCGTAGAAGCGCTCGATCGGGATATGAACGCCGTTGAAACCGATCCCGTCATGCTTAAGGCGCGGTCCCAGTGAGATGAAGCGCCGGTAGAGATTGCGGTAATCGCGCTCGGCCACCGCCAGATGGGCCGTGGTCACGCCAGGCACCGGTTCGCACTCGCCCTTGGTCCACTCGCGGACCTGTGCCTGTGCCGTTTCGTCCGGCGTATCGTGTTGCAGCGGCCGCGCAACGAGGTCCTTGACGGGCTCGGGGAAAACCGACGGCGCGATCTCGCTTACCTTGCGCGCCAGAGCCTTGAAAATCTCCCAGTCGGTTTTGCTCTCCCAAACAGGAGGGACCGCCTCGCCCAGGACGTGGACGAAAGAATGCAAGTCGGTAGTGTTGAGGTCGTTTTTCTCGTACCACATCGCAGCCGGCAGCAGGACGTCGCTGTAGAGCGCCGAAGTATCCATGCGGAAGTTGATATCGACTACTAAATCCATCTTGCCGCGCGGAGCCGGCTCTCTGAATGTAACGGTACGGACCCGGTCCTTGGCCCGTTCCTCGGCGATCGCGTTGTCATGGGTGCCCAGGTAATGGCGCAGGAAGAACTCGTGTCCCTTGGCGCTCGACTGGATCGCGTTGCCGCGCCAGATAAACCAGACGCGCGGCCAGTTATCGGGCGCGTCGGGATCGTCGACGGCAAACTTGACCTCGCCGCTTCGCAGTTGTTTCAGCACCCATCCGACGATTTCCTGGTCGCTGCCGGCGCCGGCTTCTTGCGCTGCGCGGACGAGCTCCATCGGGTTGCGGTTAAACTGCGGGTAAAACGGCATCCAGCCCATGTGAACCGCGCGCGCCACCGAATCGACGCTGTGGCCTTTCGCCCAGCGCGCTTCGCCGGGCACCGCTGCGTAGTCGGTAAAATCACCCTCGTAACGCCACTGATCGCTATGGACGTAATGCCAGATGGGAGACTGTTGCAGGCGCGGCGGTTTGGTCCAGTCGAAGGCAAACGCGATACTGGCCCATGGGGCGGCCAGGGTGAGCTTTTCCTGGCCGACGTAATGGTTATGGCCACCACCGTTACGCCCGCAGCATCCGCACAGCAGCAACGCCGTGATCGGTCCTCGGTACGCCAGGCCGTTGTAGTACCAGTGGTTGAGGCTGGCACCGGTGATCACCATCGAGCGCCCCTCGGTAACCTCGGCGTTTTTCGCAAATTCGCGCGCCAGCGACAGCACGGTCTTGCGGCCGATACCGGTCAGGGTCTCCTGCCACGCCGGTGTGTAGGGCCGCGGATCGTCGTAGTCCGTCGGATAGTCGCCGCTAAGCCCGCGCGAGACCCCGAACTGAGCCATCAGCAGGTCGAAAACCGTGGTCACGGCGATCTTTCCGCGCTCGGTCTCGACATATTTGACCGGCACGCCGCGTCGCAGCTTGGCGCCGCCGTTAAAATCGTCGAAGAGGACCTCCAGCACCGAGTCGGAACTGTCGAGGAAGGTCAGCGTCGGATCGATCGGGCTATCGTCCACGCCGTCTTCCATCTTAAGGTTCCATTGACCCTTTCGCTGCTGCCATCGGAATCCCACGCTGCCCTTGGGCATGCGCGGAGCCTGCGCCTGGCGGTCCCAGACGAGCAACTTCCAGGCGCCGAGTTCGGCCTGCCGGTAGCGGCTTATGTCCCCAGCGCGCAAATATTGGCCCGGCCGGTACGCGGCCTTGCCGGCCGGCTGCAGCTCGATAAGGAACGGAGCGTCGCTGTAACGCTTCAGGTAGTCAACGAAGTACGGCACCTGCCGGTCGGCGTGGAACTCCTTGAGAATCACGTGGTTGACCGCCATCCAGAGCGCCGTATCCTGGCCGGCCCGCACCGGGATCCACCAGTCCGCGTATTTGGCGGCTTGGCTGAAATCCGGGGCAATCACGACGAACTTGGTGCCGCGATGACGCGCCTCCGAAATGAAATGCACGTCGGGCGTGCGCGTCATGTTCAAGTTAGCGCCGATCGAGACGACGTAGCCGGAGTTGTACCAGTCGGCGCTTTCGCAAACGTCGGTCTGGTCGCCCCAAACCTCGGGGAAGGCATTGGGCAGGTCGGCGTACCAGTCGTAGAAACTCATGTTCACGCCGCCGAAAAGCTGCAGGAAACGAGAACCGCCGGCGTACGAGAGATAGGACATGGCCGGAATCGGAGAAAATCCGAAGACGCGGTCGGGCCCCCACTTGCGGGCCGTATGGAGGCAGGAAGCCGCTACGAGCTCCAGCGCTTCTTCCCAGGCGACGCGTCGAAAACCGCCTTTGCCGCGCGCCCGTTGATAAAGCGCGCGCTTGCCCTGATCGCCGGCTATCGAGGCCCACGCCGCAACCGGGTCGCTATGTCGCGCCTTCGCCTCGCGCCAAAGGTCCAGAAGGGCGCCACGAATGTACGGATATTTGACGCGGATCGGACTGTAGACGTACCAGGACGCGGAAATGCCGCGCTGGCATCCGCGCGGCTCGTAGGGCGGCAGACTCGCGTCGAGCAGCGGATAGTCGGTCTGCTGCATCTCCCAGGTGACGATCCCGTCCTTCACGAAAACCGCCCACGAGCATCCGCCGGTGCAATTGACGCCGTGCGTGCTGCGGATGATGTTGTCGTGCTGCCAGCGGTTGCGGTAGAACTCTTCCCACTGCCGAGCCTTGGGATCTACCAGGTCGCGAATCCACCCCATAGCTGATTACCTCCGGGCAAGCAGCAGCGGCTTGCGTACGCCGCGCAGTCGGCGCCGCCAGATGAGCTGGAACGTAAGCAGGAGCGTGAGACCCCCGGCCAGTGCCAGTCCGCTCAGCCAAACGAGGCTCGCTGTCGATCGGCGGGTTACGGATGCCGCCCGAAAGAACGCCGTCAGGTCCGCTTCCTCCTGCGGGGTCAGCGGATGAGCCGAAAAGATGGCTTTCATCGGCGGAAGCGTTCTTGGCGGATAGGTCACGTAATTGCGAAATCGCGCGTACCCGGTCGTCAGGTCCGGCCCCATCATGCCGCCGCCCAAGGCCCCTACACCGGCGACGCTGTGACAGGCCATGCATGGCGCGCCGCCGTTCTTAAAAGCCTTTTCCCCCATGAACAGCGCCCGGCCACGCTCCGCATCTCCAGGCGGTGCGGCAGTAGTTGCCGCCCAGGAGGCCACCCGCCAAGACAGCACGGCAAGGGCGCAACATAAAAGCAAAGTGCCAACCCTTATGTGTCCTTGTGTCACGGCTAATCCTCGTACGCGCATCCCATTGCAAGTTCGCAACCCAAGGATTGGAACACCGACGGTCGGGCTAGCCGTCAGCCGCGTCGGTACTGCCACGTCGCAACCAGGTCTTCAGTTGGTGTCGGATGGAGTCGTGGCAAAAACAGCCAGTTTTCAAATCGGTATTTGGGTTACATCATAAGAAAGAAAAGGTGCAATCTTCATGCCGCTATTACCTGGGCTTATCGACGAGGGTCGGCAGGAGCATCTTCTCTCGCTGCGAGAAGGTTATTGTGATGAAGCCCGATGCCCGCTCCCAGGTGGAAAGGGGTGCTGAAGCGTGGACGCTGTATCCTTTAGTCGCAATTAAAATGAATCTTAAGGAGCCAGCAGGCTGCCCAAGGGAGATCCAAATCTCCAGATCAGGGTTGGACGGGCTTTCCGGTTATCAGCTCAAGTGGGGCACGCGGCTCGGCGATCACGCGGTACGGACGTGTCGCTCAGCCGCGGCCGTCCAGTGTCAGGCGGTAGCCGGCGGCTTCCAGTTTGCGGCGAAGCTCGTCGATGTGAGCGGGGCCACGCGTCTCCAGCTCGAGCATCACGCGCGCACCACCGATTGGAACATCGAGCCGGGTGCGATCGTGACCTATCCTCCTGACGTTGGCGCCCTCTCTGCTAACCGCAGCCAGCAGCCGCGCCAACTCGCCGGGGCGATCGGCCATGTCGACGGAAAACCGTGCCAGGCGTCCCATCTTGGTCAGCCCGTGACCGATGATGCGGTCGAGCAGATTGATATCGATATTGCCGCCGCTGACAACCACGACGACGCGCTTGCCTTTCAAGTAGCTGCGAATCTTGAGCGCCCCAGCCAGCGCGGCGCCTCCCGCACCTTCGGCCAGCAGCTTAAGCCGCTCCAGCATTAGCAGCACTGCTTCGCCAATCTCGAAGTCATCGACCGTGACCACGCGGGCAACGCGCGCGCGGATTATGCTAAAGGGAAGCTCGCCGAGCCTGCCCGTGGCGAGACCGTCAGCTATCGTGCTGACCGGTCCGGGTACTGTGCAGGCCTCGCCGCGAGCGAGGCTTACGCTGAGCTGCGGTGAACCCGTGGCCTCCACCCCGATCAACTCCGCCCGCGGGGCCCGCGCGGCGAGCGCAACCGCAACCCCGGCGATCAGTCCCCCACCGCCCACCGGGACCAGTACCGCGTCGGGCTCGAGTTCGTCGGCAATCTCCAGGCCGATGGTGCCCTGCCCAGCGATAATCCACGGATCGTCGTAAGCGTCAACGAACAGGGCGCCGCTTTCGGAGCCGATACGCTCTGCGGCGGCGCGCGCTTCCTGGTAATTGGCACCTTCGAGCACAAGCTGCGGGCCGTAACTTGCGGTCGCCTCAACCTTCGCAATGGAGGCCGTACGCGGCATCACGACCGTCGCCCTGAGACCGGCGCGTGCTGCGCTCCAGGCCAGCGCCTGGCCGTGGTTTCCTGCCGAAGCGGCGATTACGCCGCGGCTGGTCTCGGGTGGCGAAAGCGCGGCGACCCGGTTGTGGGCGCCGCGGATCTTGAAGGAGCCGGTCGCCTGCAGATTTTCCGGCTTGACGAACACCTCAGCCTAGATCATCCGCTGAAGCGTCGCGCTGCGAATAAGCGGGGTCGGTTTGACAATTCCGGCCAGGCGCTCACGCGCCAGTTCCAGGTCTCGAATCGTCACGTCCATGGCGATAGTGTGCGCACCCCGAACATGAGATTCTTGTTTAAGGAGAGGATGACGGAGCGCCGCGCTTGGGAGCGAAACGATAGGGCTGGCAGAGCCCGAGCCGGTCGCCTTCGAACTCGATTCGTTGGCATTCCCCACTCCTATAATCGAGGTCAAGCAGCAGACAGCGAACCGGCCGCTTCTTGAGCGCTCTTATCAACTCGCCGAGCGCCGCTTCGTCGGCAGTCTCCAGCGTTGCGATCTCCGCCACTTCGAGGCGGCTTGCGGCGGCGAAACTGCGCGCCAGCTCGGCCGTCGAGAAAGCGAGCGCACCCGCCCATGACGCGCCGGTTTCCTGGAAAACGATAAGCGAGCCGTCAGCGTTTAGTAGAAAATGAAGCGCGGGCAGCGCCGGCATCAAGCTGCTTCAACCTTGATTTTGCCCTGCCGGATCGCTTCGCCGCGTTCCCTGACAAGCGCCGGATAGGCGTGGTAATGGGAGCCTGAAAGGTTGAGGAACGATTCGACGTCGACTCCGTCAAGGCTGAGGTCCAGGAGCGCGCGCCGGGCATCTTCGGCGCTCTGCGCACCTGCGATCGCATCGTAAATCGCCTGGCTCTCTTCGCACTGGAAATCGTGGCGGGCAGGAAAATCGGCTCGCGCGGCACCGCGGAAACTTTCCGCCTGCTCCAGCATGAAGCGCAACGCCTTCAGCTCATGACGCAGGCAGTCAACGCGCTTTAAACTTCTCCGGCCCATCGGATCGGAGCTTATCGCTGCAGCCGCGGCGGTTTCAACGAGCTTTGTCAGCCCCAGGCGGGTTCTAGTGTGGTGTCCCGTTAATACCCTCAATAAAAAACCGCCTTACGCAGTGCGTCATCCTGAGAGTTTGTGAATTTTTTGTGTTTAGGGATCGCATTTTAGGCTGGGCGGTGGATGATGTGGAGGAGGGGGTGGGGTGATGGAAGAAGTGCTGCGGC